>JANNRO010000065.1:0-6020 GCA_031401505.1 Planctomycetia bacterium | reverse complement strand
GCCCCCACCCCCTCCGCCGCAGCCGGCCGCCGAGAGGGTCACGATCGCCAAGGAGAGAACGCACGTTCGCATGTAGGGGCTCCGGTCCGACCATCAGAGCAGCACCCGGGCGTGCAGCGCAAGGGATCGCCTCGCGTCGCGCGGCCCGCCGCTCCGCTCGACGCACCGTGCCATACTCCGACGGTTCCCGGCGGAGGCGCTGTATGTCGAATGATCGTGTGCGGAGCCGGACGCGGCTCCTGCCCCTGGCTCTCGCCTGCGTCACCGCGACCCTCGGCACCACGGCGTGCGGAGGGAAGGGAGGCGGCGGGTCGGACCCGGATCCCGTCCCCGGACCGACCGTCCCGCTTTCGTTCGTCAATTACGAGACGCCGCCCGTCTCGCCGATCGCGTTGAGCCCCGACGGCCTGACGTTGCTCGTCACGAACACCGCCGACGCGCGGGTCGAGATCTTCTCGCTCGCGAGCGGCACGCCGGTGTGGACGGATTCCGTTTTCACGGGCATCGATCCCGTGTCGGTGCGATTTCGCGGCAATGGCGAGGCGTGGGTCGTCAATCACGTCTCCGACAGCGTGAGCATCGTGGACCTTTCGACCCGCCGCGTGCGGGCGACGCTCTCGACCGAGGACGAGCCGTGCGACGTCGTGTTCGCGGGCAGCCCGCTGCGCGCATTCGTGTCGTGCTCGCAGGCGAACAGCGTCCAGGTCTTCGACCCCGCGAACCTCGCGGCCGCGCCGCAATCGGTCGCGATCGACGCGGAAGACCCGCGCGCGCTCGCGGTGAGCCCCGACGGCCTTCACGTCTACGCGGCCGTGTTCGAGTCGGGCAACGCGACGACGGTGCTCGGCGGCGGCATCGCCGTCGGACCGGGCGCGCCGGTCAATTTCTTCCCGCCGAACGTGGTCAGCCTGGCCACGACGCCGCACGCGGGCACCAATCCGTTCCCCAATGCCGGCGCGTTCTTCAGCCCCCTCCTCTCGGCGCTGCTTCCACCGCCACCGAGGGTGAGCCTCATCGTGCGCAGGGACGCCGCCGCCGCGTGGCGCGACGACGTCGGCGCCGACTGGAGCGCGTTCGTCAGCGGGGCAAACGCCCCGGCTTCGGGGCGGCCGGTCGGATGGGACCTGCCCGACCGCGACGTCGCGACGATCGACACCGCGACGCTCGCCGTCACGTACGTGCCGCGACTCATGAACCTGTGCATGGACCTGACGGTCGACGCCTCGACGGGCCGCGTCTACGTTGTGGGAACCGACGCGACGAACGAGAAGCGCTTCGAGCCGACGATCGCGGGCCGGTTCCTGCGCGTGCTGCTTGCAAACGTGGACCCCACGGCACCGGCGAGTCCCTCGATCGTGGACTTGAACCCCCACCTCACCTACGCGACCGCGAGCATCGCGGCGGTGTCGCGCGTTCAGTCGGTCGGCGATCCGCGGGCCGTCGTCGTCGATTCGGCCGGCGGGCGCATCTATGTCGCGGGCATGGGGTCGAACAACCTCGTGGTGCTCGACCTCGCGGGTGCGCGCACCGGTTCGACGACGCCGATTCCGCTCGGGCAGGGGCCGGCGGGTCTCGTACTCGACGCGCCGCGGGGTCGCATCTACGCGTGGAACCGCTTCGAGGGCACGGTCTCGGTCGTCGACACCGCGACCCGCGCCGAGGTCGCGCGCGTGCCGTTTTTCGACCCGACCCCGCCCGCGATCCGGGGCGGGCGTCCGACGCTTTACGACACGCACGCCCACAGCGGCCTCGGACAGATTTCCTGCGGCTCCTGCCACGTGGACGCGCGCATCGACCGGCTCGGCTGGGATCTGGGCGACCCGGCGGGCGCGATGAAGACGTTCAACCAGAACTGCCTGACCGCGCTGATCCGCCCCTGCGAGGACTACCACCCGATGAAGGGGCCGATGACTACGCAGACGCTCCAGGACATCATCGGGCACGAGCCCTTCCACTGGCGCGGAGACCGCGACGGCATCGAGGAGTTCGCGGGCGCTTTCGTGACGCTCCAGGGCGGGGACGGCCCCCCGATCGACGCCGAGATGCAATCGTTCAAGGCATTCCTCTCGACCATCACGATGCCGCCCAATCCCTTCCGGGGCGCCGACAACACGCTCCCGACGGCGTTGTCCATGCCCGGGCATTTCACGTCGGGACGGTTCGGGCCGGCCGGCCAGGCGTTGCCCGTCGGCAACGCGGTTCGCGGGTTGACGCTCTATCGCACGGCGAACCTCGATGGCGGCATCGTGGGCGGGCAGTGCGTCACCTGTCACACGCTGCCGACCGGCATGGGCACCGACCACGCGCTCTTCAACCCGACGCCGCTGGCGCTCGGCCCCCGCGGCGAGCACCACCTGGCGACGGTTTCGATCGACGGCGGGACGAACGTCAGCATGAAGGTCCCGCACCTGCGCAATCTCTACGAGAAGGTCGGCTGCGACCTGACGCAGACCAGCAATCGCGCCGGATTCGGATTCCTGCATGACGGCAGCGTCGATTCGCTGGCGCGCTTCGTGTCGGAACCGCTCTTCACGGTGACCAGCGACCAGGACGTGGCCGATCTCGTCGCGTTCATGCTCGCGTTCGCGGGGGGCGATCTCCCGACGGGGATCGCGGGGAATCCGATCGAACCGCTCGGTCCCACGGGGCGGGATTCCCACGCGGCCGTCGGAAAGCAGGTGACGCTCGCCGCGCCGGGAACGACACCGCTGCTGACGACGCTCGAGACGCAGGCGCTCGCCGGGCGCATCGAATTGATCGTGAAGGCGCGCCTTTCGGGCGAGGCGCGCGGCTGGGTGCTCGACCGCACCTCGGGGCTCATGCTCTCCGACCGTGACGGGCAATCGATCACGAGGGCGGCGCTGCGCGCGCTGGCGGCGGCGGGCAGCGAGCAGGTGTGGACGGCGGTCCCGCTCGGCCTCGGAGTCCGGCTGGGACGAGATCGCGACGAGGACGGCTTCGGCGACCGCACCGAGCGCGACGCGGGTCACGACCCGGCCGACCAACTCGACACGCCGTAGTCCCCCGTCCTGCGCGCCTACAAGGTTTTCTCGGAAGTGTCTGACACTTCCGGGAAAACCTTGTAGGGGGTGTAGTCTCGGGCGAGTGGAACCCCTCGTCGTTTATCACCTGCGCAACTCGGATCGGCTGGGGGGACCCGAGCGGCTGATCCTCGACCAGGCCGCGCGCGCGACCGGCGGCGTGCATCCCGTCGTCGCCTCGTTCGTGCGCGAAGGCGTGCCCAACGCGTTCCTCGAGGAAGCACGTCGGCGAGGGCTCGCGGTCGCCCCCATCGAGCAGCGTCACTCCTACGACCGGCGCGTGATCGGACGCGTGCGCGGAGCCATCTCCGCCGCCCGGGCGCAGGTGCTCGTCGGCCACGACTACAAGGCCAACCTCGTGCTCGAGAAGGCGGCCAAGGGCACCGCGATTCCCCGCGTCGCGATCATGCACGGCTACACCGCCGAAAACTGGAAGATCCGGTTCTTCGAGCGGATCGATCGACGGCATCTCCCGCGGGCCACCGCCGTCGTCGTCGTTTCCGAGGCGGGGCAGGCGATCGCACGGGCGGCCGGCGTCGCACCCGATCGAGTCCACTGGATCGACAACGGGATCGACGTCGATCGCGTCGCCGCCGAATCGGCGGCGGGGCGCGCGTCCGTTCGCCGGGCGTTCGGCGTCGGCGACGCCGAGATCCTGGCGATGTCGATCGGACGCCTGAGCCCCGAGAAGGGGCACCGCGTCCTGCTCGACGCGTGGAAGCGCCTCGGCGACGCGTCGCCTCGGCTGGTGATCGTCGGCGATGGGGCGAGTCGTGCCGACCTCGAGTCGACGGCGTCTCGGCTGCCTCAGGGACGCGTGACGTTCGCCGGGTGGAGGTCGGACCCGACGGCGTGCGTCGGCGCCGCCGACCTCGCAATCCTCCCTTCGCTCGCCGAGGGCCTGCCGCTGGCACTCCTCGAAGCGATGGCCGCGGGAACGGCCGTGGTCGCGACGCGGGTCGGCGGGATGCCGACGGCGCTGAACGACGGCGCGTGCGGCCTGCTCGTCCCACCGGGAGACGCAACAGCGCTCGCGAACGCCGTCGAGGAATTATCGGACTCGTCCGACGGGCGCCTGCGCCTCGCCAAAGCCGCCCGGTTGCGCGTGCGGGAACGGTACGACGTCGGCCGCCAGGCCATGGCACTCGAGGCGCTCTACCGGCGACTCCATGAAACCCCCGCCGCCAGCCGATAGTGGAGGGGGTCCGGAGTTTCTCATGCGTCGTCGTATTTTCGTCGCGCTCGCGCTGATCGCGCCGCTCCTCTCGGCCTGCGGCGGTGGCGGCATCTCGGACTTGATCGAGTCGTTCGACGACGGGTCGTCGGGCGGCGGCTCGAACGGCGCCGGAAATGGCGCCATGTCGACGGCCGAGCAGGCCGACGCCGACGCCGTGCTGGCGCTCGTCAACGCCGAGCGGGCGAGGTTTCAACTGCCCCCCGTCCAGCGCGACACGGCCGCCGAGCGCGCCGCCTACGACCACGGCGTCGACATGGACGTGCGCCGCTACTTCGACCACAACTCACCTCCCCCCGACAGCACCGGTCCCGCCGAGCGCCTCAACGCGGCCGGCGCCACCTACGGCAGCTGGGGCGAGAACATCGCGGTCGGACAGCCGACGCCCGCCGCCGTGATGGCGGCCTGGATGGACTCGCAGGGCCACCGCGAGAACATCCTGACCGGGTCCTTCACGCACCTCGGCGTCGGCGTGCGGTACGGCACCGGCACCGTGTTCTGGGTGCAGGACTTCCTCACCAAGTAGCGACGGTGCCCGCCGTCAGCGCGCGCCGCGAAGTCCCTCGAGCGCTCCGCTGACGAGCAACTGGAAGCGCGAGAACGCGAGGTCGCTCCCGATGCTGAGACGCGGAAGCTGCCGCGGATCGGACGCGGGTCCCGCGAACCCTTCGACCGTCGTCAGCGCGTAGGGAAGGCCCGCCGCCTCGACCGCCGCGATCGAACGCGCGTCGGTGTCGATGCGACGCCCCACGGGATAGGCCATCACCTTCGGCGCGCGACCGATGCGACGGGCGAGCTCGTCGTGCGCGGGGCCGACCTCGGCGCGGACTTCGGCGTCGGAGCAGCGCGAGAGAATCTGATGCGTGCGCGTGTGACTCGCGACCGAGACGAGCCCCGAAGCCGTCAATGTGTCGACGTCGGCCCACGAGAGCAGACGAAACGGGCCCGGGTCGAGGGGCCCGTCCTGACGCAATTCGACGAGCAACCTCGCCACCACCGCGTCCTTCTCCGCCCGAGGCAACGCCTTCGCGGCGCGGACCGCGGTTTCGTAGGCCCGGGCGCGATCCGCGTCGCTTGCGAGCGGCGCGCTCGAAAGCGACAGCGGGACCGACGTGACCGATGAAACGTCGGTCCGAGTCAATGCGAGGTAGAGCCGATCGGGCCACGGGACCTCGCCCGTCCCCACGAGATCGGTCACGAGGAACACCGTCGCGGGCACGCGGAACTCCTCGAGAACCGGCAGCGCGAGTTCGAGATTGTTCCGGTATCCGTCGTCGAACGTCACCGCGCACGAACGCTCGGGAAGCGTGCCCGCGACGAGGCGATCGAGCGCCTCCTCGAGCGGCACCACGTGGTAGTGCCTCGCCACCCACGCGATCTGCCGGCGAAACGACGCGACGTCGAGCTGGTGCCAGCAGTCGGGAGACAGTCTGCGCTCGACGACCCCGTGATACATGAGGATCGGCAGCCGCGCGCGATTGCGCCGCCGATAGAACGCGGGCAGGCCCGCGGCACAGAGGAGCGTCGACGCGAGGCCGATCACGAGCGACCTCGGTGTCGTGCGACGGCCTCGGCCCAGGCCCGTGCCTGGCGCGGGGCGATCGTCCCCCACTCGTGCGTCGCCAACACGCGTTCGCGACCGATGCGCGCGTCCGCGTCGGATGCCGCGGCGTTCTCCATCGTCGCCACGACCGCGTCGGCGAAGGCCGCGGGCTCGTCGGCCCGCACCACCCCCGCGCCGACGT
>JANNRO010000064.1:0-3514 GCA_031401505.1 Planctomycetia bacterium | reverse complement strand
GGCGGCGACCATCGCGAGGGTCGCGTGATCGCCGACGACGCCGAGGCGGTCAAGCGCGAGGTCGAGACGCTCTACGAGAAGTGGTCGGTCATCGCGGGCGCGCTGGAATCGGCCGGCGGAGCGGACACGTAGCGGTCAGCGGTCGTCGGACGCCGGTCCCGTGCCCCACGTGACTCCGCGGTCACCGGAGGAGTCACCGAGGCCCGGGCACGACGTCGCTCGCCCGGATCCGCTCGGGAGCCGAGTCGTCGCGGACCTGGATCTCCCGCCCGAACGTGATGCCACGACCGCCGAACTTCGAGCGGTCGGTGGCGGCCCGCGGCGCCGACCCTTCGTCGGCCGGCATCGTCGCGGGCAACGAGTAGAGCTTGACGGCCGCGGACGCATCCGCCGCCTGCATCGCTGCGAACCAAAGGTCACGCGGAACGCGCTCCTCGGCCCGCACCTCGCGAGCGCACCGCAACGACAGCGCGAAAAATCCTGCCGCCAGCGTGAGCGCGTTCATCGAAGACCCTCGTCGCCTGAATGCCGTGCACGGTCCGGATGCCGATCGCGGCGAGCGCGTCGGGACAGGGCCACATGCACGCCGCTCCCTCCCCCGCTCAGCGCGCCTTCGGATCGCCAGCTACGAAGGGTCGCCTGCTCGGGGAAACGGTGGCGGCGAAGCACTGCGCCCGCCCCAGTAGCCCGGGCGCCGACTTGAATGGGCGACCGCGATGACGACGACACGCGTCGGCTCGACGTCGAAGAAGACGGCGTACGGGAATCGCTTCGCAATCGCACGACGGACGGGGTCGTCGTGCTTCCACACCGGGAATGCCAGCGGGACATCCGAAATCGTCGCGATGACCCTCTCGATTTCGGCGGCAAACTCGAATCCGAGGCCTGGTCGACGTACCTCGTACCAAGCAGCCGCCTCGTCCAACTCGTCGAGCGCGTCGACGTGAACATCGACCGGAAGACTCAAGGCGCGGAGAGGCGCCGAAGGAGTCGGGCGCGCGCATCCGTCCACGGGATGGCGTCGGCCGTGCCGCGCTGCCTCCGCGCCTGCACCTCGGAAAGCCAAGCCTCATCCCAAGCAGGGTCGGCGGGGCCTTCCACGCTGTCGATCAACTCGGCGGCGAGTCGCAGCCGATCACTCGCATCGAGGTTCAGTGCTTCGATCGCGACGGGCTGGAAGGTGGAGGGCACGCGGGAAGTATATCCCCTTGTCGGCGTCGCACCCGACGATCCCCGGAATCGGCAGCAGGGGCAACGTCGGATCGGCCCGCGGCGGAGTGCCCTTCGGCCCGCCGGGTCGGCCACAGATTGCGTCCCTCGCTCCGGCCGCCTACGGGCACACACGCGTCGTGCAGAGGGCATCGAGGCGCATCGAGGCGCATCGACCGCGGACACCGGGCGTCGGACGCCAGACGTCGGACGTTGGTCCCGTCACCGAATCGACGCTTTTCCCGCGAGCGGAGCGTCAGCGGATCTTGACCAATTCGACGTCGAAGACCAGCATGCCGGCGGGCATGCCGGGCTGGCCGTTGTAGGCGAGCTGGACCGGAATCCAGAAGCGGGTCGTCTCGCCCTCGACCATCAACTGGACGCCCTCCGTCCAGCCGGGAATGACGCCGCTCAAGGGAAACGAGATCGTTTCGCCCCGGACGACCGAACTGTCGAACATCTTGCCGTCGGTGGTCCAGCCCGTGTAGTGGACTTCGACGGTGCTCGCGACCGTCGGATGGGTGTTCCCCACGCCCGGCGTCAACACCTTGTAGGCGAGGCCCGTCGCCGTCTTCGCGGCGTCCGCCGGGGCCTGCGCGACGTCACTCGGCGCGGGGATCGGCTTCGGAGCCTCCTTGAACGAAACCAACTCGACGTCGAAGACGAGCGTGCCGGGGGGCGCGCCCTGCCGACCCTGAAAGGCGAGGTCGGGCGGGATCCAAAAGCGGCGCTTTTCGCCCTCGACCATCAACGGGATTCCCTCGCTCCAGCCCGGAAGCACCCCCTCGAGCTTGGTCGTCACCGGCATGCGACGCGGGATCGAGCTGTCACACATCCGCCCGTCCGTCGTCCAACAGGTGTAGTGGACCGTGACCATGTCGCTGGCGTTCGGATGCGTCGCCCCCGTGCCCTTCTGAAGGACTTTGGACGCCAGCCCGCTGGCCCGCTTCTCGGCGTCGGCCGGGGGTGCCGCGACGTCGGGCGGGGCGGGGATGTCGCCGGGCCGGGGCGGGAGTGCGTGAGTGACCGGGGCCGGGGGCGTCGACTCACCACATGCGGTCAGGAACGCGAGGGACGCGAGCAGGAGGTGGCGCATGGGCGCACGATAGCACTACGTCTTTTCCCGCAGGACGAATGCGACAACCCCCGTTTCGGACGAGGTACGTCGCGTCAGCGACCCGCGGTTTCCGACTCGTCGAGCCAGTCACCGCGAAGGCGCCGCCACCAGGCAGCGGCCCGCTCGGAGTCGTCGGCGAGGGGGCTGCTCGGGAACTCGCGTGCGACCCGGTCGAAGCGCGCGACGGCCCGGCGCGCGCAATGCATCGTCGTCCGGTTCGACGAGTACGAATGCGACGGCTTCGTCCCGGCGAGCCAGTCGGTGGCACGACTCGGACGGTAGTCCGCGAGGCGCTTCCAACACATGGCCCCCGAGAAGACGACCTTGTCCATCTCCGGGTAGTCCGGATGCTCCCGCTCGATCCGCTCGAACAGTTCGGCCGCCCGCACCCACGCGAACGACGTCCGCGCGAACGCGGCGCTCGCGGAGGGACGCGAGATCGCTGACTCCGGATCGGCGTCGAGCGAAGAAATCCGCGCTCCAAAGTCGAACGTCTGCCACGCGTAGCACGGATGAAGGACCGCACGATCGTGATAGAAGACGGCCGCCTGCTTGTAGAGCAGGTCCCCGTGAAGGAGCCCGCCCGCGCGTGACGCGCGGCGCTCGAGTTCCGCGAGCGTCTCCCACGCCCGAAACTGTGCGCGCAGCTGATTCGGATCGAGCCGCGCCGGGTCCCGGTCGGGGTTGAGTCGATCTTCGGGCTTGTACGCGTACGGTCGCACGCAGCGGTCTCGAGCTTCCGCAAGTTCCGATGCGAGGAGACTGCTGCTCGCCGAGAGGACACCCTCCACGTCGTCGCAATCCTCCTCGGCGAGCAGACGATCGTCCGCCGCAAGCACGAGCACCCCGCTCGAGAGCCCCGTGGGCGGCCGCGCTTCGTGACGCCCGCGCCACGCGGCGGCAATCGCGCCATCGGGCTCGCGGGACGCGACGCCCGAAACCGCGTCGCACGCCCGTTCAAATCCGACCTCGGCCGCCGTGCGACGAAGCCACGCGTATTGGAACAGCGTGCGGGCCGGCACGTCGCCGAGCCCCGTTCGCGCGAAGGCCTCGACCGTGTCGAGCGGTAGCACACACTCGGCCAACGCCACGATCGGCCCCTCCGCACGCGATGCACGATCCTGATCCATCCCGGTCAGCGCGCGCGCGAACCACGTCGCGGCACCCGCCAGGTCCCCCGCATCGAGT
>JANNRO010000063.1:0-46630 GCA_031401505.1 Planctomycetia bacterium | reverse complement strand
GGTCAATAATTTGATTGATCAGAGCACCATTGGTAGCGGCGAGCGCGTCGGTCGCCTAACACCGCGCGAACGAACGTTCTGGATGCGCGGGGCTCACCGGCAGATCCGAGACAACTTGGCGGTAACTCAACCCCCAGACGGCCACGCTTGGGTAGCACTTGCTGCCGATATCTGGCTATCTACGGAGCGATCCAAACTGACTGGACGGATTCGAGTAATCGGATCACCAGACGACATCGCGCTCGGCCACCTAGCCCGCGCGGTCTTGGGCGCTGCGAGCGTCAGAGAGGGTGCACTAGTTCGGCGACGCCTGATTACTAAGCGCCCAACTCGCTTTGGCGATCTGCTGGAGCGCGGCAACCTGTTGGGCGCACTCGGGCGATTGCAGGGTATCTGCGATCGACGTGCGGGCACGTCGACTGCGTCGGCGGTTTTGGCCAAGTTGACGCGCTGCGCTCGAATGTGTAGTTCGCACCCATCCGCCTTTGCCGCTGTTCTCGCGAAGGCGGCAGCTCGAATTCAAGAGTCTCGTCCGGCGCTGGCGGCGCTGATTCTCTTCATTGGCCAAAGTCGCAGTCGCCCCCAATTTCGTCCCGTTTCGGTTCATCGGCGGGCAACGACAGCGGAGTGTGGAGTCGACGCGTGGCGGCGCGTCATAAGTCCGCTCGTGCGCGTCTTTCTCGCAGCGGTTTGCAATCACGATCACTCGTCGTTTGCTGCACTACTCCGGATAGGAGGACCTTGGGAACGCCAAGTGAGCCCATCGTGGCGGTACCAGGTGAGACTATTTCACTCGATTTGCAATCGGGCGAGAACCGGCGGCGATCGCGCCATGATCGCCATGCGTGCGCTTCGAGGGAGTGCGCTGCGTGGCGACAGTCTTGGGGCGTCAGACTGGGCACTTCGGGTGACAACATGCCTCGCGCCTCGTGGGGACATGAGTTCGAGCGTGGCCGCTCGATTGGTTTCGTCGGCCGTCCGTCTGGGTGGACCGACAGCAATGGCCTCTATTGCGCGCATACACCTCTTGGACACCAGCAGCACGTCGGATGTCCAATTCAAGTTTCTAGCTGATGCATCGCCACGATCGTTGAGCCGAGACGCCCTAGTGACCCGGCGCATTCTGGCCCTGTATCGAGAGAACCGCTTCGCGGAACTGACTCGTTTGGTGTTCACTCCACTGGCGGATGCGGCATGTCAGCGGCAAGGTTTTCCGATCACGTTTGCGATTTTCCATATCAGACGGGTGGTGTCGTACCTGCAGGTGGATAGCGCACGGGCCGACTCGCGAGGAATCATCAATGTGCCGAGCGTTCTCACCTATCATAGAGAGTACTTCGGTAGCCATAGCGCATTCTTGGATCTCTGGCGAGCACATCGTGACCCCAACTCTCGAGCGCACTTCGCGTTAGACACTTCGCTTGAGCACTTGCGCGCGCGCCAAGACCAAGCGGTTGCGGTATCGCTGATGGATTCCTCCAATCTGGCCGAGGCTTTGACAATTCAGCAAGCACTCTTGCTGCGTGAGCGGGCCTGGCCCCGGTTGCTCGTCTTCAACCAAATCCTCGCTGACGGGTGGCTGCGCATCGGGCGCCCGGCCGAGGCCGTGCTCGACCTCGACAGGGCCGTCGCGGCGTACCGGGGCATGATGCGATGGCTCAGGCGTCGGGGGGATGGGCCGCTGCCGGACGTCGTCACCGAGTTCCCGAAGAGCTGTGCCAAGGCCCTCGCCACCCTCGATCCGAAGGCCCGCACCACCCGCGATCCCGTCACGTCGCTCGCAGAGGTCGCAGCGGGCCTGCGAGTCCGACGCACCCCGCGGCCCGATCGCGCCATCTCCGCCCTCGACGCGCTCGTGACCCTCGGACGGTCGTCGGCCACAAGTCAGTTCGAGCGCCGCGTCGGCCGCGAGTTGGCAGCACTCGTCGGTGGATGGGTTCTTCTCCACAAGCGAGGGAGGAAGTGGCTGTCCGTGCGCCCTCAGGCGGAGCACACTCTTTCGACGTGGAGCATTCGACGACTCGGGAAGCTGCGCGAGTTCCGCACGATCAGGGTCCGCGCACGTCCCGAGTTCTGGCGGCCCGAGCAACGTCGTCCCGGCGGAATTCTCGCGGTCCCGTTCGGCGACGGAGTCATCTGCATCGCCAAGCGTGTTCCGCTGTCCTCGCGCGAGGTCGAGGCCGTTCGGACCGTGCTGCGCTTCCTCGCGGCACGACTCGCGTCGATCGAGGAGGCGAAGAAGTCCCCCCTGCCCTCCCCCGACCCCCTTCCGATCCCCCACCTGCAGGCACCCGACGCCCTCGCTGGCGCCCCTTCACGTTCCCCGTTCGCATCCATCGTGTCCCGGCGCGTGCCCGCGCGCCTCCCGGGCGAAGGCCTCGTCGGCGAGAGCCAGGTTTGGCGCGATGTGCTCTCGCAGATCGCTCGAGTTGCCGAGACGACCGTCAACGTCCTGTTCGTCGGCGAGACCGGGACGGGAAAGGAAATGGTCGTTGGGGCACTCCACGCCGCTTCCCTTCGGCACCGCGGACGGCTCTTGGCCGTCAATTGCGGGGCGTTGACGCCGAGTCTGCTGAGCTCCGAACTGTTCGGTCACGTGCGCGGCGCGTTTACGGGCGCCGATCGCTCCCGAGACGGCGTGTTCGTGCAGGCCCACCGAGGAACGCTGTTCCTCGACGAAGTCGCCGACATGCCGGTCGAGCTCCAAGTCGCGCTGCTCCGCGTCATCGAGGACAAATCGGTCCGTCCGCTCGGCTCCTCGGAGAGCCGGGCCGTGGACGTCCGCATCGTCGCCGCCTGCTCGCGCGACCTCGACCTCGAAGTCGCGGCCGGTCGGTTCCGCGAGGACCTCTACCACCGCATCTGCGTCGTCCGCATCGATCTCCCACCGCTACGTGAGCGCCGCGAGGACATTCCCCTCCTTGCCGCATACCTTGCCGCCCGTATGCCCGAAAAGGCTCGCCTTCACCCCGACGCCGTCACCGCGCTCCTGGCCCACGACTGGCCCGGCAACGTGCGCGAACTCGACAACGTGATCCGCGCGTCGGCGGTCTTCGCCGAGGGCGGCGAGATCGGCCCGCGCATGGTCGAAGCCGTCGTCGCGCAACGCCGCCGACATCGCCGTGGCGGCGACATCGCACCGCCGCCGCCCGTGGCGTCGATCGCCGCCCCCCGCCTCGATGCGCTCGTCCGCGCGACCGATGGTCGCTGGATCTCCGCCGGAGAGCTCGCCGACCAACTCGGTGTCTCGGCCCGTACGGTCAACCGCGATCTGTCCGATCTCCTCTCGACGGGCCGAGTTCGCTCGGCCGGTGAAGCGCGCGCACGTCGCTACCGAAGCGGTCCCGCCGCGAGCTGACGCTGGCGCGGGAATCCACGGGGCGGTCGGACGAAGGTCCCGTTCGTCGATCGGCGTCGCAATTCGTCGGGATTGGCCGTCGTGGGTCCCGGTTTTCCGAGTTGTCCACATATCCACATTCGGTGGGCAGTCATAACTCGATGACTCGCCGCGAACTGCGTTGATTTCCCCACAATGGCGACTCGGGCACGGGCCATGCGCTACGGGGGTGGAGGCTCGACATGGTTCACCACACCCGTCCGCTCGATCGCTCGGCAATCGCGCTGTCGTGCCTCCTCTCTTGGCTCGGGCAGGCGCTGTCCGTTGGTCTCGATCGGGCCCCGATCCTTCCCAGGACCTCGGCGGCGCTTGCCCGGCCTCGTTGCGCTCCCGCAATCTCGCGGCAGCGACTCGATCTGCTTCTCGCGTTCGTCCGCCGGGACTACGACCGGGCGAACCCCGCCCCTTCGTTCGCCTGGACCGAGTTCGAGGAGAGGGTCCGACGGCGGCTCGGGCCCCGTGTCCTTCCCTTGCGCCACAAGGCGTCCATGTCGATGGACACCGACGAACCCTCGGCCCCCGCCGCCCCCCCGAGTCCGAAAGCAGCGTAAGTCTTTGTCAATCCTAGGTTCCCTAGGGGATTGACGCGGGCTGTGCGTTTCGGAAAATGGACGTACCCCCGATGCGGTCGAAGCGGCGAATTCGGCGCAGCTCGTTGATCCACAACGACTTGCGTCGGCTCGGCCCGGAACCGGCACGGCGAGTGTGAAAGGGGAGGCACGCAACGACCGCGGATCCCCGCCGTCAAGCGCCTCCCGGAGTTCATCGTGCGCCCGTCCGTCGTCCGCTTCCTCGCGCTGTCGCTCGCCGTCGTCGCCATCCCCTCGATCGCCGAGGCCGGTGCACGTCGTCGGACCCGCGGCGGCGTCCGCGCTCCGACGTTCTCGCTCTTCGGAAGTCCGGGCGTCAAGTCGGACGAGGCGATTCAGCAACTGATTCGGACGACACCCACCGGTGGCATCGCGCACTTGCCGCTCGGCGCGTTTCGGACCGCGGTCGTGATCGATCGCCCGATGACGCTCGTCGCTTCTCCCGCGGGGACCACGTTCGACGCGACGACGCTCGGCCGTCCGGCCATCGAGATCCTGGCGGGTGTGACCGACGTCGCGATCGAGGGCGTCGGCATCGTCGGCGCGACCGACGGCGTCGCGGCTCGTGGCGGCAACGACCGGCTCGCGCTGCGCCGCATGGCGATCGCAACCTCGACGAACGTGGGTGTGCGCATCGCCCTCTCGGCCGATGTTTCGCTCGATCGCGTGACCTTCGATGGCAACGTCGGCGGCGGGCTCGACCTCACGGCTACGCGCGCGCGGCTGACGGGACTCGGCTTCCGCGGTAACGGCGGCACGTCGGCACGGCTCGCGGGAGAGGACATCGAGTTGACCGACGCCTCGTTCGACTCCGCCCCCGAGGGCGTGCGGTTCGCGGGGCTGCGCTGCCGCGCGTTCCGCGCGACGATGCGCAACGTCGCGGTCGTGGCTCGCTTCGTCGCGGGAAGCGACTCGTCGACGCTCTCGCGCTGCGACGTTCGTGCCTGCTCGACGCTCGCGATCGCCGACCAGGGCTCGATCTTCGCGACGATCGAAGGCAATCGCACCGACGTCACCGCATCCGACGCGGTCCGGCTCGCGGGCTCCTGGCACATCGTCGAGGGCAACGTGATCACGGGTTCTAAGGGCGCGGGCGTCGTCGGTCACGGCACGTCGCTGCGCGTCACCGACAACACGATCAACCGCTCGGGCGCCGAGGGCGTGCGCCTCGAGGGTGACGGCAACACGGTCGAGGCCAATCAGATCGCGTCGTCCGCCCTGACCGCGGTGCGCGTGATCGGCGCCGGCTGCGTGATCGCGATGAACGATTGCCCCGGGGCATCGGGCGCGGGCGTCGACGTCCGAGGTTCGCACAACGTGATCGTCGGGAATCGCACCGACGACGCGCGCCTCGAGGGCCTGCTCATCGATGGCGACGCGAACACGCTCCAGGGAAACCAGTTGATCGGGACCGGGGCGGCCGGCATCCGCATCATCGCGGGCGCCAACAATCGGGTCTCATCGAATTTGATTCTCCAGTGCGGTGGTCGTGGTTTCGAGGACGCCGGCACCGGCACGACGCTCGAGGCCAATCGCATCGACTGATCTCCAGATCCGTCTGGGCGGCTTCTCGACCTGGTGGTTCGAGGGACGTTCCGGGCGGTGACTCCTCCACCGTGGTGGGTGGTTGCGGGGTGGTTCCCCGCAAGGTTCGTGGCCCTGTGGCCGAGAAGACCGAGGGACAGAGGTTCGGGACGGGGCCGGGCACGCAAGTGCTCGGCCCTGCTTTTTGCATCACACCGAACCCGAAAGGGCGTGCGTGGGAAGGTAGGGGGGCACAGTGGACACGACTCGCATCCCCCCCGATGAACTGGTCGCCCACGCGGGGTTCGTACGGTCGCTGGCGTATCACTTGCTGCGTCACGACGCCGACGCTGACGACGCGACCCAGGAGACGCTCGCGCGAGCGATCGCGCGGCCGCCGGGACGTGAGGGGCCGGTCCGACCATGGTTGTCGGGGGTGCTCCGAAACGTCGTTCGCCGGGGCGCTCGCGACTCCGTCCGGCGCAATCGTCGCGAAGCCGAGGTCGCGGCGCCCGAGCGATCACCGAGCGCCGCGGAGTTCGCCGCGAGGGAGCAGATCTTGAGGACCGTGGGGGCGGCGGTCCTCGCGCTCGACGAACCGCAACGCGTCGTCGTTCTGCTTCGGCACTACGAGGGACTGCCTCCCCGGAAGATCGCGACACGTCTCGGCGTTCCGGTGGAGACGGTCAAGAGTCGGTTGAAGCGCGCCCACGAACGCCTCCGCGAGGCCCTTGACGAGGGCCGGAGGGGAAATGTCGAGGGCTGGCGCTCGTCGCTCGCGCTGCTGGTCGGATTCGAGCCCGGGCGCGGACCCGGGCCGACGGATGCAACCACCTTGGGGGGAATCGCCGTGACAACCAAGACGGTGGGTATCGTCGCCGGGGCCTTGGTCGCCGCGTGCATCGGATTCGTGGTCGTGTGGAAGGCATCGACGCGACCGGGCGCGACGCCGGCCGTCGTCGCTTCGGCACCCGATCACGCAACGGGACCCGCATCCGACGCCCGCCCGCCCGAACTCGCACCCTCCCCTCGAGCAAGCTCGATCGCGCCCGGGAAGGCAGCACCCGCGTCGGACGAAAATCCCGCCGCCGCTCCGGTGTCGGGCCCGGCCGCGGGTTGGAAGCGCTGGACGGTCGGGTCGATCCGGATCGACGTCCCCGAGGCGTGGGAGAGCCAGGGCCACCCAGCGGCGACCGACATGCGCAGTTGGTCCACCGCCGAGCGACCCTTTCCCCATGCGACGTTCCGACTCCATCGAAGCGTTTCTTCCCACGACGAGGGACTGCTCGCCGACTCGATCGTGTCACCCGCCGAACGCGTGCAGATCGCGAATCAAACGGCCACGCTCCGCATCCTCGAGCCCAAGAGCGGCCCGCAGCGCCTCGCGTTGAAGGGTCTCGTCGTGAAGCTCGATCGACCGTTCGGCGACGGTCGTGAGCTTGAGTTCCTGGCCATTTCGACGAAGGACCAGTTTGCCGGACTCGAGTCCACGTATCGAGCCATCCTCGCGTCGGTTCAACTCATCGCGTCGGACGCGACGACAGGCAACGAGACGCCGTCGGCGGGCGCGCTTCGTGCCTACCAGGGCGAGACCGCGGCCGACACGTTCGAAGGGGTCGTGCTCCTCGGCGATCTTCCCTTCCCGGGAGGGGAGGCACGCGTTGGGACCGCGTCGAAGCGACGCACGGCGGCGATCGGCGCCGACGGACGCTTTCGTTTCGAACGAATCGAGGCGGGTGAGTTGGCTCGAGTCGAAGTGACGCCCGCCGGAATGTCACCCCGCGAACTGTTCCTCGCTCCCACACCGACGGGGGCCCGTCGTCGCGTCATTCTCGTGGTGGGTCGCTCCATCATCGAGGGCCGGGTCTTCGATCGGGACGGACGTGCGGTCGTCGGCGCCGCCGTTCGCGTCATGTGGAGAGGTCCTCGGCTCTCCGCCTCGTATGCCGACAACATCGTCGTGGCCACGACCGATGCGGACGGTCGCTATCGTGCCGACCACCTCCTCCCGGGGCGGTACGAACTTCACACCCTGATCGGAAAGAGCGATCCCAGACAACGTCTCGTCGAGGTCGTCGGCATCACCCCAGCCCCATGCGACCTGGGCTCGCCGACACCGGAACCGGTGCTCTCTGGTGTCGTACGCCGAATCGGTGGGACCGTTCCCGGGCCCGGGTACCTGATGTTCTCGAGCACGGACGCGAAATCGATGGAGAGCACGTCTTATGACGCCGAAGGGGCCTACTCAGTCCGGCTCCCCGCGGGTACGTATCTCGTCCGAGTCCAGTTTCCAGTACCGACTCGCTCGGTCTTGCTCGACGCACCCGTCGTCGTGGCCCCGGGTGTCTCGACGAAGGATCTGACGCTCCCGTCGGGCCGCGTGAGAGGTCGCGTGATCGATTCCGCAACGCGACTGCCTCGCCCGCGCGAGCAGGGCCCCCGTAGCGCGTGGCAGCTCTGCCTCCAACTCGTCGGTGGTGTGGCGTTCCAGACCGACCTCTGCACCAACATCGCCGACGACGGCACGTTTCAATTCGAGTACATGGCACCAGGCACGTACACCGTCGTGAGCATGGCGCCGCTGGCGCCGGGCGCCGACGGAAAGCCCCGCGTCATCGAGGTGCTCGACGGCGGAGTCGAGACCCGCGTCGAACTCGAGCTCAAGCCGAAGTAGTTCACGCAAGGTTTTCCAGGAAGTGTCTGACACTTTCGAGAAAACCTTGGCGCGGTGGCGTCAGCGGACGACGAGGACGGGGCACTGCGCCTGACGCAGGATGCGCTCCATCACGCGGCCCACGAGGAGGCGCGACGTGAGCGTGCGGCCCTGCGTGCCGATCACCAGCAGGTCGGCTTTGAACCGCTCGGCCACCTCGAGAATCGAGAGCGCCGCGTTGCCCTCGACGGCGTCGGTGGTCGTGCGGACGGTTCCGCACAGGCGCGCGTAGTCGGCGAGCTTCGTGACCGACGCCTCATGCAGCGTGCGCATCTCGCGAGGATTCGTGTAGCCCGCGAACGCCCCCTCGACCATCGTCGGCACCCACTCGACCACGTGCACCAGATGAAGCGTCCCCGCGGGGTCGACGACCCGCAGCGCGTTCTCGAGCACGCGCCGCGATGCGGGCGAGAAATCGAGCGCGACGACGACGTCGGAGTAACCGCTCACAGGTGTGGAACTCCGAGGGAGCCGGAGGGACGCGCCAGACTAGCCGAAACGGTCCCCTGTCGTGATCGGACGCCCGTTCAAGAACTCGCGCGCCGACATCGGCTTGCCGCCCGGAGCCTGGAGCTTGACGACGCGGAGCACGCCGTCCGCACACGCGACGTCGATGCCGTCCTTCGTCGCGCGAAGCACGTAGCCCGGGCCCGATCCCGGGAGCGGCAGCAGCGGTTCGCCTTCCATGACGATCGCCCGATGGATGATCAACGGCAGGGGCTCGCGTCCGCTCGGCGACATCCAACGCGTGGAGGCGAGCGGCCAGGGCGACATCGCCCGGATGTGGTCCTTGACCCGCTCGACGGGGCGGTCGAACGCGATCGCGCCGTCGTCCTTCGAGAGCTTGGGCACGTACGTCGCCCGGGCGTGATCCTGCTCGACAGGGACCAACTCCCCGGCCACGAACTTGGGCAACGAACGCACGAGCAGGTCGGCCGCAACCTCGGCGAGACGCGTGGTCAGGTCTTCGACCGTGTCGTCGGGGCCGATGGGCGCCGCCGCCTGCGCAAGGATCGGCCCGCGGTCGAGTTCGGCGTCCATCTGGAAGATCGTGATGCCCGTCTCGCGCTCGCCCTCGCGGATCGCGGCCGAGACCGGGCTCGCCCCACGCCAACGGGGCAGGAGGCTCGTGTGCAGATTGATGCACCCGAACGCGGGCAGCGAGAGCAGCGCGCCTCCGAGCTTCTGGCCGAAGCCCGCCGTCACGATCACGTCGGGCGTCGCGGCACCGATCTCGTCGCGCGCGTCACGGCTGTTGACGTCGGCCGACTTCAGGACCGGAAGATTCAACTCCGCCGCCGCGTCGGCGACGGCCGTCGCCTTCGTTCGTCGCCCGCGGCCGGATTCGCGATCGGGCTGCGTCACGACGAGCACCGGCGTCATGCCGGCGCCGGCCAGCGAGCGCAGCGCCGGCACCGCGAACTCCGGGCTGCCCATGAACACGATGCGAGGGCCCGTGGCACCGGGTGCCTCCCTGGGCGCGGTCAACGGGTCGGAAGCGAGATCGCGGTCGACGGCCGACTCGGGCTGGAGCGCTTCCTCGCGCACCTGGATGAGGATGCCGTCGGCGTCCTGCTCCTGGACGACGCGGACCTTGCGCAACTTGATCAGTTCGAGCAACGCGAGGAACGCGCCGATGATGTAGGAGCGGTCGGGTCTGGCTCCCACCAGATCGACGAACGCGAGCGAGCCCCCCGACGAAACCAGCCGTTCGAAGATCACCCCGACGAAGTGCGTGATCGGGAGTCGATCGCGCGACACCGCGACGATCGCCTCGTCGCCGGTCTCGCGCAGGAGCTTTCGAAACGCGGCCACGAGCCCGTAGAGGTCGGCTTCGATCAGTTCGTCGTGCGTCTCGACGTCGGCGGTCGACGCCCGCACGGAGAACCGCCCCTCCTGCACGCGTGCGTAGCCGCCGAGCTCGCCGGCTGCATCCTTGAAGCGCTTGTAGGCGAGAAGTTGCTTCACGAGGTCGAGCCGCGGATCGAGTTCGTCTTCCTCGACCGGCACGTCACGCGGCAAGAGCGAGCGGCTCTTCATCACGAGCAGATGGCTCGCCATGACGAGGAATTCACCGGCCTTGTCGACGTCGAGCGAGGAGATCCCCGACTCCAGGTACTTGACGAACTGGTCGGCGATCCGCGCGAGCGGAAGTTCCTGAATCTCGACCTCGGCCTGCTGCACGAGGTGCAGGAGGAGGTCGAGGGGGCCCTGGAAGGCGTCGAGGTCGACGCGCAATCCGCTCGCTTCGAGGTCAGCCACCGAGCGGTCTCCCAGCCAGGATGGAAAGCGGGTCGAGCAACGCCGACTGGACGGGACCGACGACCCGACCGAGGAGCCCGGTCGCCATCAATGCGATCAGGAGGAGGAACCCGTACCGCTCGACCCCGCGCATCACGTTCGCCGCCCCCCGCGGGAGCAGGCCCGCGAGGATGCCGGCGCCGTCGAGCGGCGCGATCGGGATCAGATTGAAGATGGCGAGTTGCACGTTGACGAGCACGAGGACCTCGAAGAATCGCAGACCGAGCGTGGACTCGTACCCTCCCGACCGCGAAAGGATGCCGAGCAGCCCGGCCGAGCCGACGGCCAGGGCGACATTCGACAGCGGCCCCGCGCCGGAGATGAGCGCCATCCCGACCGCCGGGTTCCTGAGCACGTAGGGGTTGTAAGGCACCGGTTTGGCATAGCCGAACGGCGTTCCGTACCGCCCCGTCGCACTGTAGGTGCCCAACACCAGCACGAGGGGAAGCAGGACGGTTCCGACCGGGTCGATGTGCCGGATGGGGTTCAACGACACGCGCCCGAGCGCGTGACCGGTCGAGTCACCGAGCCGAAGCGCCGTCCAGGCGTGGGCGCACTCGTGAACGGAGAGCGACACGAGGAACGCCCCGACCAAGAGTGCGGCGTCGACCCAGGACATGCTCCGTAGCCTACTCGTCGGCCCCCCGGTTGAGCCGGTGTTCCCCGGGGCGTCCGCTGCGATCGACCTAGGATAGGGCGCGATCGAACATCGGCTTGCGGGACCCCCCTTGATTCACACGCACGCTCACGACTCCCCCTCTTCCCCGGTCGCCCCCAATGCCCCGACCGCGAAGGGCGTCCGCCTGTTCGTCATGGACGTGGACGGGACATTGACCGACGGGACCATCACCTACGGCGACGACGGCGGCGAGACGAAGTCGTTCCACGCCCGCGATGGCGCGGGGATTCACTTCTTGAAGGTCGCGGGCATCGAAGCTGCGATCGTGACCGGGCGCTCGAGCGTCGCCGTCTCGCGCCGAGCCGCCGAGCTGGGCATCAAGGAAGTCGTTCAAGGCGTCAAGGACAAGGCGATGGCCGTGCGCTCGCTGCGCTATCACAGGAATCTGGGCGCCGACGCGGTCGCGTACGTCGGCGACGACCTCTCCGACCTTCCCGCGATGCGTGAGGCGGCGTTCTCGGCGGCGCCCGCCGATGCAGCCTCCGAGGTCAAGCGTGCGGTCACGTTCGTCTGCTCGAAGGAGGGTGGACGCGGCGCCGTGCGCGAGGCGATCGAAGCGCTCTTGAAGCGCGAGGGCCGCTGGGAGCAGGTGCTCGCGTCGTACGGCGCGTCGGGCCCGGTCTCTCGATGAGGCGAATCCTCCTCTTCCTCGTCCTCGCGGGTGGAGGCATCACGGCCCTGGGCGTCTTCGGCGGCGGATTCGCGGGCAAGGTGACGGAGGAGCCCACGCCGGAGATCCGGCGGATTCCCGACGCCGCGCCCGCGGACGGTGCCCACGCGCCCGTGACGACCAACGACCTCCCGGGGCAGGGGAAGAAGGGCGGCTCGCCGGGCGCCGCCGTCGAGATCAGCCCGTTCAAGTCGTTCAACCAGACGTTCTCGAAGTCCGTCACGTTCACCGACCCGAAGGACGGCACGCAGATCGAGATTCCCAACGCGCCGACACATTGGTTGAGGATGACCGAGGTGGCGCCGATGCGCGACGCGGCGGGCTCGCCCGGCGTGCGCTGGAAGGCGATCCGCATCGTGCTCTACCAGGACCGCAAGTACTACACGCGCGCGAACGCCGAGGCGCTCCGCGCCAATCCGGCCACGGGCCGTAAGGGCCTCGAAGCCTACGACATCACCGCCGACGAAGGTTTCGAGATCCGCACGCCACTGAGGCCCGAGGCGGGTCAGGTGGGCCCGACCGAGCGCAACGTCATCCGTCTCATCAAGAACGTCGTGATCCGCGACTTCGTGCACAACCTCGAGGTGCGCACCTCCGACGCGATCGTCGACTACGAGGCCGAGTCGGCCGAGGGACTCGCGCCGGTCGAAGCCGAGTCGAAGACGTATCTGGTGCGCGGCCTCGGGTTCCGGATCGACGGCAAGGCGCAGCGCCTCGAGATCCTCGAGAACACCGAGTACGAGGCGATCGACGCACCCGACGACGCGGCGAAGCGCCTCGCATCGGGCGAATCCAACTACATGAGCCCGCGCCGCCTCCGGGCCAAGGGCAGCACGTTGATCGTTCGACATACGGAAGAGAAGGTCCCGTGGACCGACGTGCGCTTCGAAGGCGGCGTCCACGTCGAGATGGCGGGCGGTCAGCAGCTCGACGCCGACTCCGTCTCGCTGCGTCTGGGAGAGCGCGCGACCGACGCGAAGATGAAGGTCACGACCAACGGCAACGGTCCCACGCCCCTGCTCGAGAAAATGACGGCGCTCGAGAAGATGACGGCGGACGGCGAGGTCCGCTACGACGGCAAGGACGAGAAGGGCGCGTTGTTGACGGCCCAGACCCCGAAGCTCGTCGTCGATTTCCGTGCCAGACGGATCCAAGCGATGCGGCTGGCAGGGCGAAGCCTCGTCACGTACCGGGGCGATCTGGAGTTCCCGGGCGAGCACCCGGCCGACCGCATCGTGTCGGCGAGAGCCACCGAGAGCATTCTCTTCGCCCCCGACGCCGAAACGCCCGACGCCTCGTTGCTCGATCTGGTCGGTGCCGCCCGAGTCGAGTGCGGCCGCGCGCCGACCGACGCGGCCCCGCAGCGCCTCGCGGCCGATCGCATCACGCTTCACCTGCGCCCGCTCGCGCGCGAGCCCGAGATCGGTCCGTTGACGACCGCTCCGGGCGGCGGACGCAGGAAATCACGGTTCGAGTGGATCCCGACGTCGTTCTCGGCGACCGGCGGCGTGATTCTCGACGGGCCCAGACTCTCCGGCGCCGCGCGCGAGATGAAGGGGTTCGACCTCGACCGTCCGATCTATCACGTGACGGCCGTGGGCCCCGACGCCCATCTCGAGATCACCGAAGAGCCCGAGCCGAAGAAGGACGCCCGAACGAACGAACGTGCGGTCCCGAGTCCGACGGCCGAAACGGCTCCGCGCAGGAAACTGCTGCTCGACCGATTGACGGCGCGCGAGAACGTGAACGGCTCGCTGCAGGTTCGGGCCGGGGAAGGCGGCATCACGTTCACGGGCGCCTCGCTGCAGTACGGTCGCGCGACGGGGGCCGAGATCCGCGCCACGGCCGGGCAGAACGCGCACCTGACGCTCGAGGGCCGCGAGAACCGGGACCGCACGATCGAGGCGCCCACGATCTGGCTGCGAAACGGTGTGCAGGAGCGCACGCTCGAAACGACGGGACGCACGCGCACGGTGGTCTACCTCGGTGACGATGACTCGGCGCCGCCGCCCGTGGCCTCGGGCCCGGGCCGACAAGTGGTCGAGTTGCGCAGTCCTTCGCGCATCGACATCTCGGGCACCCGGCGCACGAAGGACGTCGACGAGGCCATCTCGGTGACGTTGATCGACGGAGGCGCCATGTCGGCGCGCGTCGACGGCGTCGTCACGGATCGGCTGACGGCCACGACGATCGAACTGTCGTTGATCGAGACGCTTCCCGGCCCCGGCGAGACCGGTTTCGCGCTCTCGGGTCGACGCTCCGAGGAACGGGGCGCGCCGAAGGCGACGCCGTCGACGAAGAAGGCCGACGCGCCCAAGACCTCCGCCGCGGCGAGCCGCTTCGTGCTCGAGAGCGACACGTTGGTGCTCGTGATCGGCACGGAGTCGCAATCGGGCTCCGCCGGCGCGCTGCGTCGCGTGCACGCGAAGGGCAACGTCCGCGCCGTAAAGGACGGCGCGTCGTCGAAGCCCGGTACCGACGGTTCGAACGACCGCCCGAGTCAGTTCGAGGGGATCTCGTTCGACTACGACGCGAGGGCCGACACGGGCGTGCTGCTCGGGACGGACAAGAAGAGCGCGGTCGTGACGATCGGTCGCGAGCCGGCCATCGACCGGCTCCTCTCGCCGCGCATCGACGTGTCATTCAAGGACGGAGAGATGACGCGCACGGTCTTCGCACCCCCCGTTCGCGGCGTCTTCCACGTCTACGAGAAGGCGTCCGCCGCGCCCGGTGGCGTCGTCGTCAAGACCCTCAATCAACTGGTTCTCGAGTCCTACGGCGGCCCGTTGACCGTCGAAGGCGACACGGCGACGGTCGAGGGGAGTGCCGCGCGACCCGTCCGTGTCCGGCGCTTGGTGCTCGACGCCCAGGGCCGGCCCGTCGGCGACCCGATGACGATCACGACGATTCACCTGACGCTCACGACGACCACCGCGTTCGGAGCCCCGAACTCGGGGCTCAAGAACCTGGTCGCAACCGGTCCCGGCACGACGATCGAAGCGGGCCCCGACTCCGCCGTCGGCGACACGATCCGCTACGAACTGCCCCCGGGCGGTCCAAAGGGGGCGCTCGGTTCGGAGGGCGTCCTGCGCATCACCTCGGTGAACGGCACGGTGCGCGTCAGGCAGCGGGGCAGCATGCTCGAGGGCTACGATGTGACGTACGACCTCGCCACCGGCCGGATCAGCGCCCGCGTCAAGCGTGCCGACGTGAAGAGCTCCAAATGACACTGCTCGCGCTGTTCGACATCGGCTTCGGCGAGATGGTCCTCGTCGGATTCGTGGCGCTCCTGCTGTTCGGCGGCCGCCTGCCCGAGGTGATGCGCACCATGGGCCTCGCATACCGCAAGTTCCGCACGGGCATGGACGATTTGACTCGCCAGACGTCGAGGGTGCTCGACGTACGCACGCCGAACCCGCCGTACAAGCCGACGCCGCCCAACCCCCCGACGACCCCGCCGGTCGCGGTGCCCTACGTTCCCGAGGGGCCTTCGACCGCGGCACCGGCGTCGGACGAGGGCCCCGTCGCCCGATCGATGCCGGGCGTTACCGTGGCACCCGCTCCATCGGTGCGGGAGGACGCGTTCGACGATCCACCGCCGGTGTAGCGCCGGCATGACGCCCGCGCCGGGACGACCGTTGCGCCGATCCGCCTACTTCTTCGTCAGCGTCTTCGTGACCGACGCTTCGCCCTGATCGAACAGCTTCGACCAGCCGGCATCCTTCTCGACGTCCAAGACCTTCACCTGCTCGCGCAGCACGCGCGCGATCTCGGTGCCCTCGGCGACGAAGAAGAAGAGGCTCGTGCCGTACGACCCCGTCAACTCGTCGATCAACTCGCGGTTGGGCGGCTGGACCACGGCGAAGGTGCGTGTGCGGCCGAACTTCCCGAGCGGTACCACCTGGTGGCGGTGGAAAATCCCGGCCTCGACGCCCTCGAGCAGGGTCGCGTCGAAACGGTAGCCGATCAACGGATGAACCGGCATCTGGTAGTGGGTCGCGATCGTCTTGGCGAGATCCCACGGCGTCAGCGTGCCCGACTCGAGCAGGACGAGGGCCAGGGGCTCGCCCGTCGCGCGAGCGCTCGCGAGCAGTTCCTCGGCGCGGGTGCGGGTGATGACGCCCTCGCCGACGAGGACCTCCTCCAGGGGATGGCGGGTGAACCGGTCGAAAGGATCCACGGGACGCGAACCTCCGCCTGTCCTATCGTCCGTCCGCGCCGGATTCCTTACTCCCACCCCCGACACCCGTTCGTTCCTCGTCAGGTCATGCCCTCCCGCGGGAGGCCCGACGACGCGGCGCGAGGGGCGGGCCGACCTCAGATGTCGAGGTTGGTCGCTTCCATGGCGTTTTCCTCGATGAAGAGCTTGCGAGGCTCGACGCTCTCGCCCATGAGGACGCCGAAGAGGTGGTCGGCGACGCCGAGGTCGGTCAGGCTCACCTGCAAGAGCGTGCGCCGCTCGGGGTCCATCGTCGTCTCCTTCAACTGGTCGGCGTTCATTTCGCCGAGCCCCTTGTAGCGCTGGACGTCGACGCCCTTCTGGCCGGCTTCGCGCACCTTGAACAGCAGGTCCTTGAGCGACGTGATCTCGACCGGATCGGCGCCCTCCATCACGTAGCGCCAGATGGCCTTGGGCGCCTTGTTGGCCGCCCCGGTCGGCCCCTGGGTCGCGCCCCAGAGCCTGGGGTCGGCGCCCAGTTTCTCGAGCGCCTTGGCGGCGCGCGCGATCTCGGTCTGCTCGTAGATCTTCGCCAGCACGACGTCGGCCCCGTCGCGACTCTTCACGTCGTCGCCTTCGTCGAACACCTTCGGATCGCGGCCGAGCTTCGTCTTCGTCTGCTCGATGCGGCGCTTGCGCCCGTCGTCGGTGTGGATGTACTCGGGGGCGCCAAGGCTCCCCTTCCCGCTGCCCTTCCCCGGAATCGCCTCGCGCCAGATCGCCATCGGGTAGCGCCCGTCGGCCTCGGCACCGAGGTAGTCGCCCATCGACACGCCGCGACGCTCGATCGCACGCGAGAGTTCTTCGAGCTTGGCGAGGGCGTCGACCAATTCGCGGAACGGCTTGCCCTCGATCCCGGCGCCCTTTCCGTTGGCCGGCTCGAGCTTCGCTCCCTCGACGCCCAGGTTCTGGAGCTTCAGCCTGAGCGCCTTCTCTTCGAAGACGTACTCATAGCTCTTCTTGCGCCCCACGCGGAACAGCGGCGGCTGCGCCACGTAGACGTGTCCCGCCTCGACCAGCGGCAGCATGTGCCGGAAGAAGAACGTGAGCAGCAGCGTGCGGATGTGGCTGCCGTCGACGTCGGCGTCGGTCATGATGATGACCTTGCCGTAGCGCAACTTCTCGAGATCGAAGCCACCCGCGCCGTCGGCGTCGCTGACGCCGATGCCCGTGCCCAGCGCCGTGATCAGCGTGCGGATCTCCTCGTGGCCGAGCATCTTGTCGAGCCGCGCCTTCTCGACGTTCAGGATCTTGCCGCGCAGCGGGAGGATGGCCTGCGTCACGCGGTCGCGGCCGCCCTTGGCCGTCCCGCCGGCCGACTCACCCTCGACGATGAAGATCTCGGTCGAGTCGCGATCCTTGCTCTGGCAATCGGCGAGCTTGCCGGGGAGGTTGCCGCTCGCGAGCGCACCCTTGCGCCGGATGAGGTCCTTCGCCTTCCTCGCCGCCTCGTAGGCGCGGTACGCGAGCACCGCCTTCTCGAGGATGGCCTTCGCCGTGCGCGGGTTCTCTTCGAGGTAGCTCGCGAGCGCGTCGCCGATGGCGCTGACGACGGCACCCTCGACCTCGCTGTTGCCGAGCTTCGTCTTGGTCTGGCCCTCGAACTGGGGCTCGCGCACCTTCACGCTGACGACCGCCGTCAGCCCCTCGCGGAAGTTGTCTCCGGTCGGCTTGTCTTCGGGCGAGAAGAATTTTTCCCGGCGCGAGTATTCGGCCAGCCGCTTCGTGATCGCGGTGCGGAAGCCCGACAGGTGCGTCCCGCCTTCGCCCGTGTGGATGTTGTTGGCGAACGTCTGCTCGACGGCATGGAAGTCGTTGTTGTATTGGAACGCGACCTCGATCGAGATGTCGTCGATCGTCCGGTCGAAGTAGACGACGTCCTTGTGGAGGACCTCCTTGCCCTCGTTCAACCAGACGACGAACTCCTTGATGCCGCCCTCGTAGCGGAACAACTCTTCCTTGGGCGGATCCGTGCGCTCGTCGGTCAGCCGGATCGCGAGACCCTTGTTGAGGAATGCGAGCTCGCGCAGACGCTTCGAGATCGTGCCCGCCTCGAACTTCGAGACCTGGAAGATCTTCGGATCGGGCTTGAAGTACACCTTCGTGCCGCGCTTCTCGGTCTTGCCCCGGACTTCGAGCTTGGTCACGGCCTTCCCGCGCTCGAATCGCTGGAAGTGGATCTTGCCCTTCTGGTAGACCTCGACCTCGCAGGTCTCCGACAGCGCGTTGACGACGCTGGCACCTACGCCATGGAGACCGCCCGACACCTTGTACGCCCCGCTGTCGAACTTGCCGCCCGCGTGGAGCTTCGTGTACGCGACGGTGACGCCCGGAAGCCCCTGCCCCGGTACTTCGTCGACCGGAATGCCGCGGCCGTCGTCGGTCACGACGATGCCGTCGTCGGCCGTGATGCGGACGTCGACGTTCTTGCAGTAGCCGGCCAATGACTCGTCGACGGCGTTGTCGACGATCTCGTACACGAGGTGGTGGAGTCCGCGGACGTTGGTGTCGCCGATGTACATGCCCGGCCGGCGACGCACGGCTTCGAGCCCCTCGAGTACCTGGATCTTGTCGGCGCCGTAGTCTTCGGCCGTGCCGCCCACGTGGCTCACCGACGCGTCGGAACTCGCGTCCTTGGTTACCGGTGCCTTCGCGGCGGGCTTTGCCTCTTCGGACATCGCGCGCGCGAGGAGCGGCTCCTTCTCTTTGTCTCGCTTCGCCTTGTCCTGCTTGGCGCCGTCCTGCTTGTCAGTTTTTCCAGAGTCCGGGGTCATGAACGTCCTTCGGGTGGCTTCGCGGGCTTGATGGGGTCGCCGCCCGTCCCGCACGCGGATTCGGAATCCGGTGAGAAACGCAGCGATGTGATCGGGTCCTTGGGCAGGCGGGCGCGCAGCGCGGCCAAGAGGCGCTCGGCGTGGAACTGGGTCAGCTCGAGACGAAGCGGTGCCGACGTCACGGCGACCACCAACGTGCCACCGAAGAGACGCAGCGGCCTCGCGCGCCCGGCCCACGCCGGATCGGCGA
Source organism: Planctomycetia bacterium (assembly GCA_031401505.1). GTDB lineage: Bacteria > Planctomycetota > PLA2 > PLA2 > JAEUHO01 > JANNRO01. Next base: position 27,513 of record JANNRO010000063.1, on the reverse strand, counting down.
CGTCGACCCACGCCTGGTTCAATCGACGCGACACGGCGCGACTGGGAACGCCCAGGCCCCGCAGCGCGCCGCTGACGAGATCGCCGATCGCCTGCGCAGGCCTGCCACCCTTCGGGACGGGGCTCGCGGGACGGGAGGTGCCCCGAAACTCGGCCCGAGAATCGAATCGGGAAGCCGTCACGTGGGTCAATCAGCCGTCGACACGGGCATCACGACGTAGACGTAGCCCTGTCCGTCGGAGAGTTTGCCCGGAGACTTCGGATTGGTGAACTCGAAACGCACGGCGCGAATCGGATCGAGCACCTTCAACGCATCGAGGATGAACACGGGATTGAAACCCAGCTTCTCGGGGGTGTCCGTGTAGGCGATCGTCATCTCGACCTTGGCCTCGCCGACGTCGGGCGAACGGGAGGTGATGGTCAACTTCTCGGTCGCGAACTCCATCGCGACGGACTGCATGTCTTTGGTCGCGAGCAACGAGGCGCGGCGCAGAGCCGTCGCGAATTCCCCGGCTTTGACGTCGAAGCCCTTGCCGGTCGTCGCGGGAATGACCTGCTCGTAGGGAGGGAAACTCCCGTCAATCAGACGCGACGAGAGGAGTGTCGTGCCGCAACGAAAGAAGATCCGCCGCTCTTCGATCGCGAGTTCGACCTTCGCGTCGGCGACCGTCGAAATGCGGGACACGAGCGAGAGGGGTTTCGTGCCCACGATGACACGTACGTCGACCGCCGGGCCGTTGCCGGCCGGCTGCGTGACCCGCGCCAGCCGTCGCCCGTCGGTCGCCACGAATTCGACCTCGGCGGCACCGAAGCGGACTTGGACACCGTGGAGCGCGAACCGCCCGGGCTCACGCGCGGTCGCGAAGAGCGTGCGATCGATCATGCCACGCAGCGTGCCGAGCGGGAGCGACTGGACTCCCACCGCGGGGAAGGAGGCGATCGCCGGAAACTCGTCGGGATTGTCCCCGTGGATTCGAAAGTGGCAGTCGGCGGTGTCGATGTCGAGACGCTGATCGGCCGCGACCAACGTCTATTCGCTGGCACCCTGGGCGACCTCGCGCTACACCGACACGAGCCGCGACGCCGGCACCACGACGACCCCGTCGCCTTCGACACGGGCATCGGGAAGCACGATTCGGATGGAGACGTCGAGGTCGTTGGCCTCGACCGATACGCCTTCGCCCTTCTTCGCCCGAAGCGCGACACATTCGAGGATGCGTTTGGGACTCTTGGTCGCAGCGACGCTGGCCGCCTGTCCGACGGCATCGAGCAGCGAAGCGGTGGCGATGGAAAATCTCATGAGGAAGAACCTCGGATCGATCTCCGAACCGGTTCGATTGCCAGGATTGATCCGAAAGAACGGACGGATCCGGGAGATCTGCACCAATCCGAGAGAAGAAGAAGAATCTGCTTATTCATCGTCGTAAGAAGGGGTGTCCGTTTGTGGAGAACCGAACTTCCGTAGACGTCGTATCTCTTTTTTCTACAAAGCCTTATGGCGATTCAAGGGGGGATGCCGGCGGCTCTGTTTCAAGGTGGGAAATTGTAGGTGGAGGGGGGACACCGGACGAGCGAATTCGGGAGATTTCGACGAACTGCAGCGACGCCCCTTCGAATCCCGCCGAGACCCCGAAAGTCGTCCGCCGACTCCCCCCGAATTCTCCCCGACAAACGCACGCTCGTACCCCCCGCATCCGGTGGTCGGGCCCTCGATCGACCCCCACGAAGCGACCGGAGTCGATGTCACGACAACTGTGGAGAGGATGTGGAAAGACGCCATAACTCGAATTGATTCCGTGAGTTGTGCCGGGCATGGGTTGTGGGGATCCCGAGAACACGCCCAAGGCGCCGATTCGAAGACGTTCGAAAATCGCCGAAAGCGCCTCGCCTCGCGTGACCTACCGCGCGAGGACCCGATCGACCAGCGTGTTGACCGTCGATCGGAGCTCGTCGTCCCGCTGGAGCATGGCATCGACTTTCTGGACGGCATAGAGCACCGTCGTGTGGTCGCGGCCACCGAAATAGTCGCCGATTTCTTCGAGCGAGAGCGTCGTGACCCGCCTCGCCGTGTGCATGACCACCTGGCGGGGGAACGAGACGCTCTTGGTTCGCTTGGACGACTTCAGGTCGCCGGGTTTGACTCCGAAGTGCGTGCCCACGACCTCGACGATGCGGTCGAGGCCGACGATCGGACGTTCTCTGGCGAGCGTGGCCTCCAGCGCCGAGCGGGCGAGCGCCAGGTCGACCGGTCGGCGTTCGACTTCCGATCGGGTGCGCACGCTCGCGAGCGCGCCCTCGATCTCGCGCACGTTGTCGCGCACGTTGGCCGCGATGTACTCGACGACGTCGCTGGGGAGCGCCAACCCCACGGCGTCGGCCTTGTGCCGCAGGATCGCCATGCGGGTCTCGGTTTCCGGGCGTTCGAGCCGCTCGACGAGCCCCCATCGAAACCGCGAGATGAGCCGCTCTTCGAGCGTCGGGATGTCGGAGGGGGGGGCGTCGCTCGAGAGCACGACCTGACGCCCGTGTTGGTGGAGCGCGTTGAACGTATGGAAGAACTCTTCCTGCGTGCGTTCCTTGCCGGCCAGGAAGTGGATGTCGTCCACGACCAGCATGTCGGCCTTGCGATAGCGCTCCCGGAACGCGTCGAGCCGGTTGCACTGGAGCGCATACACGAACTGGTTCGTGAACACTTCGCACGAAAGGTAGACGATGCGATAGCCCGCGTGGCGCCGAAGGAGCTCGTGGCACACGGCCTGGAGCAGGTGCGTCTTGCCCAGCCCCACGCTTCCGTAGATGAACAGCGGGTTCGTCGAGCGGCTCGGGTTGTCGGCGACCGCACGCGCCGACGCGTACGCGATCTGATTCGACGGCCCGAGGATGAAGTTCTCGAACGTATAGCGCGGGTCGAGGACGATCGGAAACGGCCCCGCCAGGTCGTCGCTGCCGGAGAGCGCCGGCAGGGGCTTCGCCGGCGACGACCTCGGTGCGTGGGGCGTCGGGTGTCCGACGTGCGGAACCGGAGCGCCGACCGGGCGAACGAACGCCGCCGCGACTTCCGCCTCCGATGGCGACGGGGGCCGAACGGGCTGGATGGCGCGCAGGGAGGGATCGACGGTGAAACGCACGTCGACCGTGCGTCCGAGCGCGTCGGCCGCCGCACGATGGACCGCGCCCTTGAACTCTTTTCCCATCCACTCCTGGTGGAAGGCGTTCGGAACCGCGATGACGAGCTCGCCGTCGGACACGCTCGAAAGCGCGACACGGCCGAACCACGTGTCGAACTGATGCGAGGAGATGCGCCGACGGATCCCGTCCAGAAGGCGAGGGAACAGGTCGGTCGGGGCGTCGATCTTCGAAGGCATGAGCGGTCCGGGACCGTTGGGGCGCGAACCCTACGGGTGCGCAAAGCGTTCGTCAACGTGCGTCGCATGCCCCGCGAAGAAAAGCCCGTCGAACTCGGTGTTCAGTAACGCGCCATGTTCGACGGACGCACGCGCTCGTACTCCGACTCGTCACCGGGCAAGCGCGCGGAGCCTCGCACACGCCGTCGCGAAGATCGCAGCCGCACGCTCGACGTCGTCGTCGGTCGTGGCGTGTCCGAGCGAGAAGCGAATCGTGGACGCGGCGCGTCGCCTCGAGAAACCCATCGCGAGCAGCACGGGGCTCGGCTGCGCGGCTCCGATGGCGCACGCGCTGCCCGTCGACACCGCGACGCCCGCGAGATCGAGATGGATCAGGAGCGCCTCGCCCTCACAGCCATCGACCTCGACCGTCACGGTGGAGGGAAGACGCCCTTCGCGCGGACCGACGAGGGCCACACCGGGGACCGCCTCGAGCGATCCGAGCAGTCGGCTCGATCGCGACGCGACGGCGATCGAACGCGTGTCGCGATTTCGCTCGGCCATTTCGAGGGCGAGGGCGAGTCCGACGGCGCCGAGGACGTTCTCCGTGCCGCCCCGCAGTTGATCTTCCTGCGGGCCGCCGTGCTGCGTCGGTTCGAGGCGTACCCCGCGTCGCACGAAGAGCGCGCCGATCCCCTTGGGGCCGCCGAACTTGTGTGCCGAGAGGGCGAGGAGATCGACCTCGGCGACGAGTCGCTTCAAGTCTCCCCATCCGGGAACGAGGGCTGCATCGCAAAGCAGCGCGATGCCCCGCGGGCGTATCAGCCGGCCGACCTCGGCGACCGGCAAGATCGCTCCGGTCTCGTGATTGGCACCCATCATCGCGACGAGGATCGTGCCCGGCCCCGCGGCTTCGTCGACGCGCACCGCCGAAATCGTGCCGTCGGGTGCCGGGGGCACGCGATGAACCGAGAACCCCTGACGCTCGAGCACGAGCGCTTCGTCGAGGACGGCCGGATGCTCGACGGCCGACAGGACGAGGCTCCGGCCCTTGGCCCTTCTCGAGAGGGCCACGCCCTTCAATCCGAGTCCCAGGGCTTCCGTCCCTCCGCTCGTAAAGACGATCTCGCGGGGCTTGGATCCGAGGACGTTCGCCACCCGGTCACGTGCGTCGTCGAGCAGGGTTCGTGCGCGCCGACCCTCCAGGTGGAGCGAGGACGGATTCGCGGACGCATCGCGTGCCGCCCGGGCCATCGCCGCCTCGACGTCGGGGTCGAGCGGGCACGAGGCGTTGTGGTCGAGGTAGACGCGGCCGGGCACGGTGTTCGATCTCGGGTCCCGTTGCGAGAACCGGTTCGCCGAAGATACGCTGCCTCGTCGCGATGCGATCCGTGCGACCGACCCCGACGCGCCGACCCCGCCCGGGGACGATCGAGGACGGCCTTCCCGTTTCTCGAAGGCCGTTGCGCGGCATCGTGCTCGTCGACAATTACGACTCGTTCACGCGGAATCTGGCCGACGGACTGGCGCAGCTGGGCGCCGACGTGGTGATCGTGCGCAACGATCGTGCGTCGGTCACGGCGATCCTGCGATGGCGGCCCCGGGGCGTCGTGCTGTCCCCGGGTCCGCACGCGCCGTCGAAGGCCGGCATTTGTCTCGCATTGATTCGTCGTGCGCCCCGCACCCTCCCCATCTTCGGCGTGTGCCTGGGCCACCAGGCGATCGGCGAGGCGTTCGGAGGTCGCGTCGTGCGTGCGAGGTCGCCGGTCCACGGGCGGGCGCTTCCCGTGCGGCACGAGGGCCGGGGGCTCCTCGAGGGGCTGCCGTCGCCGTTTCTCGCGGCGCGCTACCACAGCCTCGTCGTCGAGCGCCGCTCGCTGCCCGACGTGCTCGAGGCGACGGCGTGGTCCGACGACGGAGAGTTGATGGCCCTGCGCCATCGCGAGCGTCCGGTCGAAGGCGTGCAGTTTCACCCCGAGTCGTTCCTGACGCCTCTGGGCCCGCACATCCTCGCGGCGTTCCTTCGCCGGTGCGGCCTTCGCCCTCGCCCCGCCTCCGACGTCGTTCGCTAGCAGGCCGGTATCCGGAACGCCCCGAGCGCGGGCAGGGTGCAGGGACTTACCCGGACCTGCTTAGAATTCGCAGCCCATGGACGCCTTCCCCGATCGACTCGATGCCGCCATCCGCGCGAAGCAGAGCGTGCTGTGCGTGGGCATCGACCCCCGGCTCGACAAGATCCCCGCCGACGTGCGCGCGGCCGCCAACGGCGACGCGGCGAACGCGCTCGAGCGCTTCGGCCTCGAGATTCTGGATCTCGTGGCGCCCCATGCCGCGTGCGTCAAGCCCAACATCGCGTTCTTCGAAGCGTTCGGGCTCGCGGGACTCTCGGCCTACAAGGCCATCCTCGCGGGCGCACGGGCCCGCGGCCTCCTGACCATCGGCGACGTCAAGCGCGGCGATCTGGGCGCCACCGCCGAAGCGTACGCCGAGGCGCACCTCGTGCCCGGCGCCGACTTCGAGGCGGACGCGATCACGGTCCACGGCTACATGGGCGGCGACTCGGCGAAGCCGCTGGTCGATGCCGCGGCGAAGTCGGGCAAAGGGCTCTTCGTGCTGGTGCGTACGAGCAACCCGGGCGCGAAGGACCTGCAAGACCTCGCGACGGACGCGGGTCCCGTCTTCGAACGGATGGCGGGGCTCGTGCGTGCGTGGGGCGCGTCGCATCGGGGTCGAGGAGGGCTCTCGTCGGTCGGAGCCGTCGTCGGTGCGACCTGGCCCGCCGAGAGCCGTCGCTTGCGCGAGTTGCTGCCGGACACGCCGTTCCTCGTGCCGGGCTACGGCGCGCAGGGCGCGACCGCGAAGGACGTCTCGGCCGCATTCCGGTCCGACGGGCGCGGGGTCGTCGTCAACGCGTCACGCAGCATCACGTTTCCGTCGCTCGCGTCGAAGGACGCCTCGTGGCGTGATGCCGTCGGTTCCGCCGCCCGTGCCGCGAAAGAGGAGCTTCATGCCGTCGTCACCGTCCGTCAGTAGCGCGCCCTGGTGGGTCCGGGCCTTCGGGTCGGAGTACGTCGCGGTCTACGGCCACCGCGACGATGCCGAGGCGCGCGCCCACGTGCCGTTCCTCATGTCCGCGCTCGCGCTGCCGCCTCACGCGCGCCTTCTCGATCTGGCCTGCGGCGAGGGGCGCTACTCCCGCGCATTGTCGTCGGCCGGCTACCGCGTGACGGGCTTCGACTTCTCCGAAGAGCTCCTCGACGCGGCCTACCATCGGTCGCCCGCGCTGCCCGGCATGCCGACCTACGTCCGAGGCGACATGCGCTCGCTGCCGTTCTTCGCGCAGTTCGACGGCGTCGTCTCGCTGTTCACGTCCTTCGGCTACTTCGACGAGCCCAGCGACGACGCGAAAGTGCTCGAGGGCGTCGCGCGCGCGTTGGTTCCCGGCGGACGCTACCTGATCGACGTCGCCAACGCCGCGCGTCTGCGCCGAACGCTGGTCGCCGCGAGCGAGACGAAGCAGGGGTCCCGCACGATCCGCTCGACCCGACGCATCGACGACGCCTCACCGGGCGGCCCCTACGTCCGAAAGCGCGTCGCGATCACCGACGATCGCACGGGTGCCGTGCTCCACGACGTCGAGGAGCGCGTGCGGCTCTATGGCGCCGACGAGCTCGACGCGACGCTCTTTGCCGCCGGCCTCGAGCCTTCCGGACCACGCCACGGCGATTTCGACGGCTCGTTGTTCGGGCCCGACTCGCCACGTCTGATCCGGGTCGCGCGGCGTGCGAAGACGGCGCGATCGCGGTGATCTCCGCGGCCGCGAGTGCGCCGGGCGGTCGGCTGCCGGCCGCCGCGGTCGCGACGCTCGAGGCCTACCAGCGTCGCGTCGGCGCGGGTGCGCGGGCCGAGGGCAACGTTTCGCTCCTCTCGCAAGCCGCCACGCTCGCGGTCGCGACGGGACAACAACCGGGACTGCTCGGAGGACCGCTGCTCTCGCTCCACAAGGCCGCCAGCGCGATCGCGCGGGCACGCGCGCTGTCGACCGCGACCGGGCGCCCGGTCGTCCCCGTCTTCTGGATCGCGTCCGAGGATCACGACGTCGCCGAGGTCGACCGCGCGGTGGTGCTCGACGCGACCGGCGTGCCGCGCGCCCTTTCGCTCGGGCTCGTGCCCGATCGGCGCAGCGTCGCCGACGTGTCGCTCGACGGGGCGTCGATCGCGCGCGTGCTCGACGAATTGAAGGCCGCGTTGCCGGCGACCGAACGGGGGGTCGAGGCGCTGGAGCTCTCCCGACCCGCGACCGACGCCGATCTCGGCCGCTGGTTCGCGACGGTATTGTCGCGACTGCTCGGAGACAGCGGGCTCGTCTTCGTCGAACCCTACCAATTGTCGCCGTTCGCCGGCGACGTCTACGCGACGTTGGTCGAGCGCGCGGAGGCGATCGAGGCGGGCGTGCGCGCCGCGGGCGCCGCGAGTCGTGCGCGCGGCGAGGTGGCGCCGCTCGAACGCCGACCGGGCACGGCGCCGCTCTTCCTGCGCACGGCCCGCGGCGAAGCGCGCGAGCGCGTGTCCGTCGTCGGCGAGTCGGTTCGCGTGCGGGGCCGTGGTCCGACCGACGATCGCCGCTCGCTGGCCGATCACGTGCGTGCGAATCCCGAACTCGCCAGCGGCGACGTGGTCGGGCGCGTCTTCGTCCAGAACGCGCTCCTGCCGGTCGTCGAGATCGTGGCCGGGCCGACGGAACTCGCGTATCTGGCGCAGGTCGGCGCCGGCGCGCGTGCGATCGATCGTCCGTTCCCCGTGCTCGTACCCCGCGCTTCGGCGCTATGGCTCGACGGAAAGTCGGCCGAGAGCCTCGCCGCATTCGGATTCGACGCGACCGACGTGGCCGAGGGTCGCACGCGCGCCCCGGCGTCGGACGCGGGCCCCGACGCGATTTCGGACGCGCTCGACGACCTTCTTGCGCGAACGACCGAGTTGCGCGAGCGGTCGGCCGCCGAGCGCGGGTCCGACGGCGGCCCCTCGGCCGTCGCGCGCGACCTCGATGCAGTCCGGGGCGGCATCGAGAAGGCCAAGGCACGCCGTCGCGACGAGCGCGAGACCCTGCTCGGGCGCGGCAGGGCCCGGTACGAACGATTGGTGAACGCACTGCGTCCGCTGGGTGAGCCGCAGGAGCGGGTGCTCTCGCCGATCTCGCTGATCGCGAGACACGGCGTGACCGCCCTGCGCGAGGGGCTCGCCTCGCTCGACCCGACGGGGCCTCCGCAGACCGTACGGCTCGCCTGACCACTCGGCCGCCCGTTCGTCCCCGTATCCTCTCGGGCCGGTGACCTCCCCCATGACGCCCAAACCCCGACCCGCCGTTTCGTCGCTGCCCGAGCGCGCCGACGTTCTGGCCTTCGGTCCCCATCCCGACGACGTCGAGTTCTGTGCCGGCGGGTTCATGCTCGCGATGAGGAAGAAGGGGTATCGCTGCGTGGTCGTCGACTTCACCCGCGGCGAGGCGGGTTCGCGTGGCACGCCCGCTTCGCGCGCGACGGAGACCGCGGCCGCGAGCGAACAGATGGGGCTCGCCGCCCGCGAGAACCTGGACCTCCCCGACGCGGGGCTCGAAGTGACGGTGGCGATGACGGTGCCGGTCACGGCCGCGATCCGTCGCTGGCGCCCGCGTCTCGTCGTGGGCCCGTGTCCGATCGACCTTCACCCCGACCACGTCGCGGCGGCGCAGTTGTTGAAGCGGGCGTATTACCTCGCGACGATCGGGAAGGCCGAGGGTGGCGGACTTCCGTCGCACCGCCCCGACGCGCTGATCCACTACTACGGGCATCAGGAGCCCGAGCCGTCGTTCGTGGTGGACGTGTCCGACGTATGGACCGAGAAGCTCGCGCTCGTGTCCTGCTATGCGACCCAGCTCGGGCTCGACGGCAGGAAGGGCCCTCTGACCAATCTGACCCGTCCCGAGTTCCATCGCGCCTACGAGTCGCGGCACGCGTACTGGGGTTCGCGGATCGGCGCGCGCTACGGCGAGCCGTTCCTCTGCGAGCGCGTGCTCTCGGTCGCCGATCCGCTGGCCGTCCTCTCCGCGCCCGACGGGCTCGTCCGGTGAAGATCGGCATCGTCTGTCATCCGACGCCGGGTGGCTCGGGCGTCGTGGCCGTCGAACTCGGGCTCGCGCTCGCCGACCGCGGCCACGAGGTGCACGTGCTCTCGTACGCGATCCCGCTGCGCTTGCGCGCGGGCGACGACCGCGTGCGCTTTCACGAGGTGGAGGTGTCCACCTATCCGTTGTTCCGTTATCCGCCCTACGAGTTGGCGCTGGCGTCGCGCCTGACCGAGGTGGCGACGGAAGAGGGCCTTGACGTCGTCCACGCGCACTACGCGATTCCCCATGCACTGGCCGCCATTCTCGCCCGCGACGTCGTCAAGCCCCGCCGTCTGCCGGTCGTCACGACCCTCCACGGCACCGACATCACCGTCGTCGGTCAGGACCGTTCGTACTTTCCGATGACGTGTTTCGCGCTGCGCACGTCGGACGCCGTGACCGCGGTGTCGCATTGGCTTCGGACGGAGACCGACCGGGTCTTCGGACCGACGCAGCCGATCGACGTGGTCCCCAATTTCGTCGATCTCGAGCGCTTCCGTCCGGTGCGCGACGCGTCGAGACGGCGCGGGTACGCGCTCGCGACCGACGCGCTCTTCGTCCACGTGTCCAACTATCGCCCCGTCAAGCGATCGGTCGCGGCCGTCGAGATCTTCGCGCGCATCGCGAAAGAGCGTCCGTCCGTGATGCTGATGGTCGGTGACGGCCCCGACCGGGCGGTGTGTGAAGAGCGGGCGCGCGCGCTCGGCGTGCGCGACCGGGTGCGCTTTCTCGGCGCGCGAGCCGAGGTCGAAGATCTCCTTCCGCTCGCCGACCTCGTCCTGCTCCCGAGCGAGTTCGAGTCGTTCGGACTCGCGGCGCTCGAAGGCATGGCGTGCGGGGCCGTACCCCTCGCCTTCGCCTCGGGCGGACTTCCGGAGGTCGTCGTCCCGGGGGTCGACGGCATCCTCGCCCCCCCGCTCGACGACGCGGCGCTCGCCCGCGAGGCGATCGCGCTGCTCGGCGATCCCGACCGCCTCGACGCGATGGCCCGCGCTGCCCGCGCCGCGGCCGAGCGCCGGTTCTCGATCGCGCTGATCGTGCCGCAGTACGAGGCCATCTATCGTCGCGTCGTGGAACGCGGCTCGTAGACAGGGGCCCGCCGCGCGCGCCCGTCCGCGATTGGAGACGAGCGTCCGTAGCGTACAGTCACCCCCATGCCGGGCACGCGCCGCGAAACGCCGTTCGATACCTATCTGCGCGAGATCCAACTCGACGGGTTGCTGACCGGCCCCGAAGAGCGCGCGCTGGCGCGAAAGATGCACGATCCCAAGCTCGACCTGTCCGAGCAGGGCGAGGCCCGTCAGCAGTTGATCCGCCGCAACTTGAGGCTGGTCGTTTCGGTCGCCAAGCACTGGGTCGGGCGCGGACTCGTGCTGCCCGATCTCGTCGAGGACGGCAACCTCGGTCTCATCCACGCCTCCGAGCTCTTCGATCCCGAGCGCGGCATCCGGTTCTCGACGTACGCGACGTGGTGGATCGAGCAGGCGATCCGCCGCGGGATCGTCAATTCGGCCAAGACCGTCCGCATCCCGCGGCACATGTCGCAGGAACTGACGCGTTGGAAGAACTGGGCGCGTGCGTTCGCGCAGCGCGAGGGCCGCGACCCCGATCCCGACGAGGTCGCCAAGGCGATGAAGGGCCCGCCCGCCCGCAAGCGGCTGCTGTCCCGGCTGCTCAGGACCAACTCGGGGTCGGGCTCGGCGTCGGTCTCGCTCGACGTGCTGTTCGAGGACGCGGCCGCGATCGCCGATCCGCACGCCATGCGGCCCGATCTGGTGGAATTCACCGACGCCGATCGCGAGGAACTGGCGCAGGGGATCTCGACGCTCCCGCCCCGCGAGGCCGAGGTGCTGCGACTGCGCTACGGGCTCGGCGATCGCGAGGAGCCGATGACGTTGCGCGAGATCGGCAAGGCGCTGACCCTCTCGCGGGAGCGCGTTCGCCAGCTCGAGAAATCGGCCGTCGAGCGGTTGAAGACGGCCCTCGAGGAGCGTTCGTCGCAGGACGGCAAGAAGGCTCGCCGTGCGCGCGCGGCGGCGACGAAACGTCCGAAGGCGTGATCGAGCACGTCTACGTGCACGTGCCCTTCTGCGCGCGCAAGTGCCCGTATTGCGATTTCAATTCGCACGCGGGACGCGACGGCGAGATCGACCTGTATCTGGACGCCCTGCTCGCCGAGGCCCGCGAGCACGCGACCGGACTGCGGCCCCGCACGATGTTCGTGGGCGGCGGCACCCCGACGCATCCGAACGAGGCCCAGCTCGATCGCTACCTCGGCGGACTCGCGTCCATCCTCGATCTCTCCGCACTCGAGGAGTTCACGGTCGAAGCCAATCCCGGCACGTTCACGCCCGGGAAGATCCGCGCGCTGACGCGCAACGGCGTCGATCGCGTGAGCCTGGGCGTCCAGTCCTTCGACGACCGTCGACTGAAGGTGCTCGGGCGCATCCACGACGCGGGCGATGCCGTGCGCAGCGTGGCGATGTTGCGCGAGGGTGGCGTGCGGCGCGTGTCGCTCGATCTGATCCTCTCGACGCCCGGGCAGTCGTTCGGCGAGCAGCGGCGCGACATCGCGCGCGCGGTGGCGCTCTCGCCGGAGCACGTGTCCACCTACGTGCTGACGTTCGAGGAGGGCACGGCGTTCACGAAGGCGCTGGCCGAGAAGCGGCTGCCGGCGCCGAACGACGATCGCGACCTGAAGCACTTGAACGAGGCCTGCGCCCAGCTGAAGGACGCGGGCTATCGGCGCTACGAGGTGTCCAACCACGCGCGCGAGGGCGAAGAGTCGCGCCACAACCTCGGCTATTGGCGCAATCGCGAATGGCTGGGGCTCGGGGCCGGTGCGCACTCCCACGTCGGCGGTGCGCGTTGGAAGAACGAGGACGACCCGGCCGGCTACGCGAGGGCGATCGCGAAGAGCGGCGGTGCCCGCGTCTACGAAGAGCGCGTGGACGCGCGCTCGGCGTTGCTCGAGTCGTTGATGATGGGGCTTCGGCTCCTCGACGAAGGCGTCGACCTGGCCGAACTCTCACGCCGCCACGGCGTCGATCCGCGCCTCGAGCACGAAGCCGCGATCGCGCGTCACATCGCCGACGGGACCCTCGTCCGACAGGGGGATCGCCTCCGCGCCACCGCGCGCGGCATCGACGTGCTCAACAGCGTGCTGGTCGACTTCGTGCCGACGGCGCGCGTCGACGCGTGACGGTCGGTCAGCGCCCGCGAAATCGCCCCTCGATGTAATCTTTGCCCTCGGGGGAGAGTCCGTAGAGGCCGCGCTTGGTCCCCTCCTGGAGGTAGCCGACCTTGCGCTTCAGGATGCCCAGCGCGTTGTGGAGATTCTTGGGCTCGGAGACGCCCGCCTGCTGGTGGCACCAGAGGATGTCGTCGCCCGAGCATTCGCGCTTGCCCTGCACGTTCTGGAGGAAGTAGATGAAGAGGAGGATGCGGTCCTGGATCGCGCCGCGCCCCTCACGTACCGGGTGCTTGGCGTAGAACTCGGCGAGGCCTTCCTTGGGCGCGGAGGTGTCGGCCGTCGGCGTGCCCGACGCGGCGGCGGCGGGCGCGGCCGGGGTCGGCGCGACGTCTTTTCCGCCCACCGCCGTCTGAAGAAACGACTGAAAACGTGCGAGTTGCTTCTCGACGAAGTCTTCGGAGCCGGCAAACTCGAGGTCGACGCCCTCGGCGGCGAAGCGGAACACGGTGGCGGGAGTCTCGGTCATGGCGGAACCCTCGGTGAAAGCGAAGAGCCCCGGATTCTAAGCCGGTCCGAGAAAGTTCCTGCACCCTGCCCGCGCTCCGGGCTTTCCGCTCCCCGCGTCTTTGCTACGGTACGCGGCCCATGACCGACCCGAAGCCGCAAGCGCCGCGAGGGGGTGGCCCCGCGCCGTCGGTCCCGTCGGCCCTCGCCGACGACGGGCCCGACCCGACCGCGCTCGACCGCGTGCTGCGCGAGGTGGACTACCGGGAGAAACTGTCGCGCGACGCCGAGGAATTGCTGCGTCTCGAAGCCACCTGGCGCGCGAGCAACCTGCCCGAACCCTCGCGCCGGTTCTGCCTCAGGCTGACCGAAGTCGCCGAGCGACTCGAGTACGGATTGCTCGACGTCGGAGCCCGCGGCAATCGCGCGCACGCGTTCTTCGCCGAGGCCGTCTCCGCGGCGCGCTGGCTCGCCAAGGCCGTGCACGCCCTGCTTCACCTGCGCGCGCGCATCCGTCGGTACCTCGGCGACCGGGACGACCTCGCCGATTTTCGCGCCGAGCTCGACCTCTGGATTCGACGCATCTCGGAGCGGACGACGGGCGTGCTCGCGGCCGTGCGGGGGGAGGCGCTCGCGTTGGGCCTCTCGCTCCCGAGCGTGCCGTACGCACGCGAGGAATTGGCCGTCGCGGATGCGCGCTGGCGCCTTCCGCAGGATCTCGATGTGGCCGAGTCGATCGGGGAACGCGAGCGGATCGTCGAAACCGCGACCGCGTTCCTGGCGCTGGCCGACGAGTTTACGACGCTGGTCGTTCCCGACGCGCGCGCCACGGCCGAGGTCGCGGCGTTCGCGCATGACACGCTGGGAGACGCGAAGGTCCACGAACTGCGCGTGCGCATGCACGGCATCCAGTCCACCTACGACGCCGTCGTCGCCGCGACGCCCCTCGAAGCGGCCGATCCGGGCCTCAAGGTCTTCCGTGGCTATGTCAGCATCCTCTTACATCTCTTCGAGGCAGCTGCCTACGTGCTGCGCCTCAACGCGCGCCTCTCCGACGACGTCCGGGGTGCCCGCGTGCGCGCGCGCATCGCGCCGCTGGTCGATCGTGGCGAGCTTCTGGCGTTTGCGATCCCGTTTGCGCTCGGCAACGCAGGTCGGTGCCTCGTCGAGGCGCGGGTCGTCGCGGCGACGCTGCTCGAGCGCTACTCGAAGCTCTCCGAGATCACGCTCGAACTGCCCCCCGGGCGCAAGCTCCACCTGCGCCCCGCCGGACTGATCGTCCGCGTCGTCCAGCATCACGGTCTGGCCGTCGAGATGGGCATGGGGGACGAAACCGTCGATGCACGCCAGTTGATGGACGTTATCCTCCTGGCGGCGGGTCACCCCGACGCGACGAGGGTCCGCTTCCGTGGGGATCAACGTCCCCTGGCAGATCTCGCACGGCTGTTCCATCACCGTCTGGGCGAGGACGGATTCGACACGCTTCCTCCCGAGCTTTCCTACGTGCGCGAGACTTCCCGAGGTACTTCGACCCCATGAGCCAAGAGCCTCCCGCCTCCGTGCCCCCCGTCCGTCCGACCGATCCGTCCATGACGCCGGTTTCTCCCGCCGCCGAAGGCGCAGCCGCTCCCGTCGCGGCGTTCATCCCTCGTCCCCCGCGCCCGGCGCCCCCGCGCTTCACGCATGTCGTGATCGAGCCCGAGGCCGTGGCCGCGTTGCTGTCGAGTCAGAACGGCGCGACGAAGGCCGAGCCGTGCGGTCTGCTCGTCGGCCGGCGTGCCGGTGAGACCGCGCACATCCGCAACGCCGTCGCGATTCCCAATGCGCACGTGACGCCCGACCGCGGCTTCCTGCTCTCGACGCGCGAAGCCCTCGAGGCGGCGCGCGCCTCGCGCGACGCGGGCATGGCGATCCTCGGCACGTTCCACGGTCACCTGCGCGGGGCGCCGTTCCCCTCGGCCGCCGACATCGCCGGTCTCGCGTCTGCGTCGCTCGGACCCGGGTCCGCGTCGTCACCCAACTCACTCCCCCACGTCTTCGTGATCGTGGGACGCGGCGCCGGGCCCAAGCCGGTCATGCGGGCGTGGACGTGGCGCATGAATCGTCTGCGCGAGATCCCGATGCGCGCGGCTGTCTCGGTTGCTCACGCCTCCGTGTAGGGGCGAGGTCGCGGGCGCGGACCGGGCTGCGCGATCCGGTCGCTCGCGGCCGCAGCAGGCCGCCACGCGTCCGGCTCGCTTGCGCGGTCTCGCGCCGGCGACCTCGTCAGAGGGCAGACTGACGGAGCGGAGTCAGAAGGGGAACGGGATGCGGCGAGCGAGTGCTCGTGAGTCAATGCAAGTGAAACGGAGTCAGGAACAGAGCGTGAGTCAATAGAGACGAGGAACGAGCGTCAGCGGCCGATGCGGAGGCGATCTCCGAGGAATTCGGGGAGGCCCGCTTCACGGATGCGTGCGATCGAGGCCTCGACGTCGTACTCGACGCGGTGGACGCGCACGAGTTTCTCGACGTCGTCGAAGATGCCGAAGGACGCGCGCGGGTCCTCGTCGCGAGGCTGTCCCACGCTGCCGACGTTGATCAGCGCCTGCGCCGCGTCGGAGACGTCGATCTCGTCGCCCAATACGTAGGTGATGACGGTGCCGCTCTTGAACGTGACGGGCACGTGGCTGTGTCCCACGAACGCGAACGGCGTCGTCATGCGCGCGAAAGAGAGATGCGCGTCATAGGCGCTCTGGAGATAATCGAACTGCTCGGGATCGTGCACCGTCCCGTGCGCGAGCGTCACGGTGCCGTCGATCTGGAGCGGCTCGCGCGATCCCAGATACTCGAGGTCGTCGCGTGAGAGCCGCGTGCGCGTCCAGAGAATCGCCTCGCGCGCGTAGGCATTGAAGAACTCGAGACCCAGCCTCCCCGCCGCGGCCCAATCGTGGTTGCCGGCGACGATCGCCTTCGGCGCGAGATCCCGGATGCGGCGAACGCACTCGCGCGGCGCCGCGCCGTAGCCGACCAGATCACCGGTGCAGAGCACGGCCTCGGGGTGTTCGCGGTCCATCGCCTCAAGGACCGCGTCGAGCGCCTCGACGTTGCTGTGGATATCCCCGAGGATCGCGTACCGCACGAATTCCTCCGCGCCGGGTGGAGCCGAACCTTCGTAGCGTACGGGCGCCATCGGCGGGCGCCCCGGGCCGGACGCAGACCCGCATCGGAGTCAGGCGCGTTCCGTGTCGGAGTCGGGGAGTGCGATCGTCGCGAGAACGAGGCCGAGCGTCGCGAGCGCGTTGCCAAGCACTGCCACCGTGAGCGCACTCGTCGAAAGCGGTAGCGGCCCCGGGAGGATCGCCCGCAGGGACACGGGGATGTTGCACCGGGCCACGATGAACACCCCCACCGCGATGGCGATGGCAGCCACTCGTCCCGCGAGCTTGGACGCGAAGCCGGCCCAGGCGGCGGCAAGCGACGCCTCCCCGACCAGCCCGATGCACAGGAGTCCGACTCCTCCCCAACCTTCACTTGGAAATAACTTGTATAGAGCAAATACTAGGATCGTCGCGGGCATCGACACTGCAAACGCCCCGGCTGCTGAACCTACGGTGCGCCCCAGCTCGACGGGAATTGGACCGGCGCCGTGTCGGAGAGCCGCCTGGAACCCTTCCGACTCGGCGGAAGCGATTCCCGTCGTGTGGGCGCGAACCGCGAGCGTCACCACCGCCAACTCGATCGTTCCGACAACCACGCCGATGGAGCGGGCTTCGGAACCGTCGAACCCAAACAGGTCGAGCGCGATGCCGGCCCACGCAAGGAACCCCGCCCCGAGCACCACGAACCAGGCACCCGGACTGCGTAGCGTGACAATCGCGTAGGTACGAGCAATGGAGTACATGGGGGTGGGGCGCCACGATCCCATGGACTCACGTCTGACGCAAGCCGCCGATCAGCGACTCTATGAAACGACACAACATGCCAACATATAATGACTTAGGTGAATTGTTCCACGTGGAACATTCGTAGGGATCGGTGACGTCGGCGGGCGAGCGTATGCTCAAGGGATCGGAGCACCCCCATGACACTTGGCAAACGACTCGGGCGCGGACTCGGAGGACTTCTTCAAAGTACGGTTGCGGACCCTACACCGCAAGAAGTGCTGTCAGCCGACTCCCTTCCTGTCGCGCAAATTCGAACGAACCCATACCAGCCTCGTCGCTACTTCGATGAGGGCGCACTCTCCGAGCTGAAAGCGTCCATTGCGGAGCACGGAGTGCTTCAGCCCATCGTCGTCCGGCGGAGCCCGCAAGGGCTGGAACTCGTTGCTGGTGAACGACGTCTTCGGGCGGCGAAGGCGTTAGGGCTCGAACAGATTCCCGCGGTCGTTCGCGTGGTCGATGACGCCGCGATGCAGACCCTTGCCTTGGTTGAGAACCTGCAGCGGGAGGATCTCGGCCCTCTCGAGAAGGCACGCGCCCTGCGATCCATGATGGTGACGCAGGGGCTCACGCAAGACGTCGTGGCCGAGCGCGTCTCGAAGGACCGAGCGACCATTGCCAACCTCGTACGGCTTCTTGAGCTGCCGTCGGACGTGCAGGAGTACATTGACTCCGGCAAACTCTCGGCCGGGCAGGCCAGAGCGATTCTTCAGGTTCAGGGGGATACGCGCCGGAGTCAGTTGGCTCAGTTGACGGTTGAGCGTGGGCTGTCGGTGCGGGACGTCGAACGCTACGCGCGCCTGACGCCGGGAGTCCGAAAGCGCGGGGCGGCGGCCCAGGCACTCGACCCGTTTCTCGCGGACCTCGAGAATCGAATCCGATTGGCACTCTCTGCAAAGGTGACCGTTGCGAAGAAGGGTAAGGGTGGGTCGATCACGGTTACGTACGGCGACGCCACGCAGCTCGATGCAATCCTGTCGAAGATGGGGGTGTCGTAGCGGCCCACGCAGGAGGCTGATTGGTTATACGTTGTATAACATGTCGAAAACAATCGGGCGGCTGGGTAGCGCGGGTGACCGAGCAATGAAGCGCGTTCGCATGTAATTCGTACTTCCTTCGTGGGCGCACGAAGGGCCGCGCGGGCGACGGGACCCGTGTCCGACTCTTGGCGATCTCCTGGCGATCCCAGGTCGGCCCGCGGGTGGGCTTGGCGGATGCGACCACCGGACGTCGCTACTTCGGCGGCGCGTCCGTCATCGCGGGCGGCGTCGTGTCCGCGTTCATGCCCGCATCCATGCCGGCGTCCATCGCAGCTTCCGGCGATCCTGTCGGCGGGGGCGGCGGGGGCGGCGGGATGATCCGGGTCGCATCGGGGACGACCGTCTCGAGCTTCTTCTCGTTGTCTTCGAGCTTCGTGGCCGACCCGCAGGCGCGCAGCACGCCCTTGTCGTAGACCAACGCCTTCACGATCACCACCGGCTTGACGAGCTGGTCGGCAAGCTTGGAGAGTTTCGCGTCCATACGGATCGCGGTCGACTCGTCGGCGCGCGTCTTGGCGGCAGCCAGCCGCTCGAGCGTCGAGGACGAAATCTCCTCGACCTTCCCGAACGGCGTGTAGTCGGTGTCGAGATGCGGGGAGTCCTTGGTCTCGATCAGGAACTGCGCCGGATCGTCGTAGGGATCGTCGTCCTCGTGCCACGCGGCGATCGTTCCCTTCAAGTGGGCGATGCGGTGACGCCCCGCCTCGGGAAGGATCGGATCACCGGGCGACGCGCCGCCCCACTTCAGGCGCTCTTCGTCGGTCGCAGGGAGAGGCGTCTCCTTGATTCGGACGTCGCCGCCGCGCACCCAGCCCTCATCCGAGTCGGCACGCTTGGCGAACAGCAACGTTCCGTCGAGGAGACCCTTGCACGCGCGATCGGCGAAGGCCTTCGCAAGCGTCGGACTCTGGCCGTCCTTCGAGAAAAGTCGGAGCTGGAGATCGCCCTCCGTGGTGCGCAGGAGCACCAGCACGTCGGCGTCGGTCGTCGCCGGGCGGATGCCGTGCGCGGCGTCCCACTTGCGGTTGACCTCGAGCTTCTTGAGCAGCAGGTCGACCATGCGCGCCGCTTCGAGGGGGCGGAAGCGGTTCGCCGTCAGCGGCAACTCGATCCCCGCGTCCTTGACCGACTTCCAGTGCTTTTCCGCCGAGGCATAGCGCGCGTCCACGTCCTGCGCCTTGGCCGACGAGGCCGCGGCGAGGATCTGCGTCATCTGGAGATTCGCGACCATCGAGTGGGCGTGGATCGTGGCGGCGGCGTCGGGATCTTCCTTCGCGATGAAATCCTCGAGCTTTCCGATGTAATCGTCGCGCGCGAGCACGTCGACCGCCAGCGCGGCGCCCGTTTCGACGTCGCCGACCGAGTCGTCGCGCACGTCGGTGATCGTCGCCAGTCGCTCCCAGCGATCGGCGTTCTGGCCGTGCTGGACGCTCTTCCACACGGCGAACGCGCCGCCGCCGAGCAACGCGACCAGCACACCGGCCGCCGCGAGTTTCCACTTCCCCGAGTTCTCCGGCGTGAACACGCCGGGTGCGATCTCGGGTTTCTGCTCGTTGGGCGGCCTCGGGGCCGGGACGGCGGAGGCGGGCTTCTTCGGGTTCAGGGCGGACATTGCGACGGTGTCTCCGGGGTGCGGACTCTGCGGGAACGCAGGCGCGGGCCCTACGCCTTGGCGGCGGCGGCCTTCGCGGCGCGCTCGCGGTCTCTCAACGTATTGGGGTGGTCGGGCAGCGGCATGTACGCCTTCAAATGGTCGAGGTTCATCGCTTCCTTCAACATCGCGCGCGCGACGACGAGGCGCTGGACCTGGTTGGTCCCCTCGTAGATCTGCGTGATCTTCGCGTCGCGCATGTACTTCTCGACCGGATAGTCGCGCATGTAGCCGTAGCCGCCGAACAGCTGGACGGCGTTGGTCGTGACCTCCATCGCCACGTCGGTCGCGAAGAGCTTGGCCTGGGCCGCGAGCCGCGTCGTCTGCGGACCGGCACCTGCGTCGATCGCGCGCGCGGCGGCGTGGACCAGCTGGCGCGCGGCCTCGATCTTCGTCGCCATGTCGGCGATCATCTGCTGCACCATCTGGAAACTCGAGATGGGGGCGCCGAACTGCTGTCTGCCGGTCGTGTAGACCAGCGCGTACTCGAGCGCGCCCTGTGCGAGGCCGACCGCCTGCGCCGCGACGCCCGGCCGCGCACAGTCGAGCGTCATCATGGCGTGCTTGAAGCCGTAGCCCCGCTCGCCGCCCAGGATTCGATCCGCCGGGATGCGGGAATTGCGGAAATGGAGTTCGACGACGGGCACGCAGCGGATGCCCATCTTGTCTTCGTTGCGTCCGATCTCGAAGCCGGGGTCACCCTTCTCGCAGATGACGCCCGAGATGCGCCGGCTCTTCGACTCGGGATCGGACACGCCGAAGATCGTGTAGATGTCGGCGGCCCCGCCGTTGGTCGTCCACTTCTTGTCGCCTTCGACCGTGCACGTGTCGCCTTCGACGCTGATGCGCGTCTGGAGTCCGCCCGCGTCGGAGCCGGCGCTGCGCTCGGAAAGGCCGAACGCGATCAGCTTGCGACCCGATGCGATCTCGGGCAGGTAGGTGCGCTTTTGCGCCTCCGTTCCCGAGAGGATGATCGGGAACGAACCCAGTGCGTTGACGGCGTACATGACGCCCATCCCGCCGCAGGCGCGCGAGAGTTCCTCGACGACGAGACAGAGGTCGAGCACGCCCCCGCCGTGGCCGCCGTACTCCTTGGGAATCCACACGCCCATCAAGCCGGCCTCGGCGAGCTTCGCCTTGACCTCCCACGGGTACTCCTGGAGACGGTCGTACTTGGCCGCGACCGGGCGGATGACTCGCTCGGCGATGTCGCGGGCCTTTTCTTTCCAGGCCCGGTTGGCCGGCGTCAGCAGCGCATCCAAGGGAAACCCTCCGAGAGGTCAACCGCCGATGGCGGGAACCCAGACATCCGCGCGTTCCCGAATTGCAACCGACCCACGTCGGAGCGGATCGGAAGAGCGCGCGGGGCGGAGTATAGAACCGCCTTGCCTGGCCTCCCCGCCGTGCCCGACCCTCGGGAAGGGCGCGGCGGGGGAGCGACGTCGACCTCTACGCGGCGGCCGCCGGGACCGCCGGCAGGTCGCGCCGCTTGCCGTACCCCTCGTCGAGGCGGTGCCAGTGCGACACGTTCGACTCGCCGCGGGACCAGCAGAGGTAGACGATCTCGCCGTCCACGTCGCCGTAGAAGTCGATGAAGCCCTGCTCGTAGTCCTTCACCGTGCCGCCGAGGGCCTCGATTTCCTGAATCAAGCCCTGGAAACGCTCGAGGACGTCGGCGACGTCGGCGTCACGGCGGCGCAGTTCGCCGTCGCGGGACTTGTCCGTCGGCGCGAGCGCCTTCGTCTCTTCGTAGGCCTGGAGCGAGCGGTTCACCTCGCCGTACGTGGTCACGATGTCGTCGGCGATGCGGGCGACGAGCGGGACCATCCGGTTGGCTTCGGAAACGGTGAAAATCTTGCCGCGCATGGGAAACCTCCAGTCAGGAGCTGGCCTACGTAAAGCAAACGCTGCGCCAAATTCTTGCCTGACGCCTTTGACCGACCTGGATCGCAGAAATGGGGGGGATGAAACGTCGGAAACCCAGAAACTACCTATGTCTAGACGCGCAATCCCCCCCGCCGGTTGACGAAAATCCGATGCAATCCGGCCGGGGGGCGGTTCCCCGTTTACCGGTCGTTGTCGCACGCGTGCGGATCCCGGTTCGGGTATACTTACAAACTACGTACCTTCTGTCGCTCCGGGTGTGCGGGAGCGAACGTCGGACGCAGGTCCCGTCCGCGAATCGGAGTCGGCGCAGCCGAAGGTTGCGCTTCCCCTCGGCGGGCTTTGACGGCGCGATGGACGGGCCCTATCGTGCGTCGTTCCCCATCTGCTGACCTACCGGACTGACCGACCGGACCTTCGGCGCGCGAGCCCCCCTTTGAGCGACCAGATTCGAAAGATCCAAGAGTACATCTACGCCAAGTACGTGGATCAGGGGAAGCACGGGGTGGTCGACGAGGAGTCGGCGTTGCGCGTGCTCGAGCACCACTACCGGCAACCTGCCAACGCCGGTGACTCCGAGTGCTGCTACCTCGGCATCCTCTATTTCGAGCGGGGCTTCGGCTTCGAGGACGACGATCGCAAGATCGACTACTTCCGTCGTGCCAAGCAGTGGCTTGAGAAGAGCAAGACGCTTTCCGAAGATCCCTGGGACGCCGTCGACGACCGGCTCGCCGACATCGTCGGTTTCTTCGCCGACGAGGGAATCGTCGTCGGGCCCGAGCTCGCGGCCCCCGGTGGCGACGAGACGTCGGGCCCCGCGCTCGCGAAGGAAATCGACGTCCACGGGCCGATGGTGCTCGTCGCGGCGGGCACGTTCCTCCTCGGGCCCCGTCGTGAGACATCGTCGCTTCCCGCGTTCTACGTCGACAAGTACCCGGTCACGAATCGTCAGTACGGCGCGTTCTGTCGCGCGACCCAGTATCGCTGGCCCAAGTACTGGGAGACGGTCCGCTTCAACGGCCCGGAGATGCCGGTCGTCGGCGTCAGCGCGGCCGACGCCGTCAAGTACTGCAAGTGGGTGGGCAAGGAACTCCCGTCCGAAGAGCAGTGGGAAAAGACTGCACGCGGCACCGACGGCCGTCTCTTTCCCTGGGGCAACGATCCGGCCAAGCCCGGGCTCGCCTGCTACGGCCGCGATCCCGAGACCGAGGGACCGGCCGTCGTGACCGCTCACGCGGCCGGCGCCTCGCCCTGCGGTGCAGCCGATCTCGCGGGCAACGTGTGGGAATGGACGTCCACGACGCTCGAAGACGTCGAGACGTTCCAGATCGTCAAGGGCGGCTGCTTCTCCGATCTTCCCGAACTCCTGCGCCTCGACGGTCGCCTCGAAGCGGGCCCGAAGGACAAGTTCGAGAACATCGGCTTTCGCTGCGTCAAGCTGCCGTAGCCCGTCGAATTCCGCGGGTCTATCGGACCAGGGCGTAGGTGATCGCGACGGCGAACTGGTTGGCGAGCAGCAGCAGGTACATGCCGCGCCAGGCCGGATGGTTGCGCTCGGTCGCGAGGCCGTCCGGGTCGCGGGTCAATGCGCGCGCGGTCACGAGTCCGAAGCCGCCGAGCGCCGCCGCTACGACGGCCCATGCGACGAACGGCCGCGCGATCAGCCCGAAGGCAGCCAACACGGGATACAGCACGAACGGCGCGTAGAGGAACGGCGCCACGATCTTCGCCGCCCGCGCGGGCCCGAGGACGACGGGCAGCGTGCGGCAGCCGTGCGCGCGATCGCCCGCGACGTCGGCGAAGTCCTTCGTCGCCGCGGCGCCGAGCACGAACAGCCCGGGCACGAGGCCGAGCAGCAGCGGCTCGAGCGTGTCGGGGGCCGCGACGACCGACCACGCGGCCACCGGCACGAGAAACCCGCGCGGAATCGCGATCGTCGCCAATGCACCGAGCATGCTCCGCTTGGTGCGCATCGGGGGCGCGCTGTAACTCCACGTCGCCAGGAGGCCCAGCGCCACGCAGGCGAGGAACCACGGATAGCCGACGAGCCAGGCGTGGAGCGCGCCCGCGGCCAATCCGAGACCCGCGCACGCGTGACCGAGGTTCATGGCCTGTGCGAGGGTCGCGCGCCCCGAGGGAATCGGCCGCTCGGGCTTGTTGACTCGATCGATGTCGGCGTCGAAGGCCTGGTTCCACGCGTTGCTGGCCGCGTTGGCGAGAACCGCGGCCAGTACGGCGACGCCTGCACGAGAGACGGGCCAGGAGACGTCGAGGCGGGCCGCCGCGGCGACGCTCCCGCAGAGCACCCCGGTCACCGGCCCGAGCATGGTGAAGGGCCTGACGAGGCCCGAGACGGTTCGTGCGTCCATCGAAGGAGTGTACGGTCGGAGCGTACGGGACGTCGCTACCGGGCGTCGCGTTCGACGCGCTGACGCACGAAGTTCAATGCCAGCCGTTGCATGCTGACCGTTCCCTCGAGATCGGACTTTTCCTGCCACGCGTGTCCCATCACGTGGAGCACGCGGCCCCGGCCCGCCGTGAACGTCGCGGCGATCACGCCGCTCCTGCTCCGCGCGATGGCCGCGAGCGCCGGCGATTCGAGCAACACCGTCACGCTCGAGGCATCGAGGATCTTGACCTCGACCGACGCCTCCTCGAGCCACCATCGACAGCCTCCGGTCGCGAGCACGCCCTCGAGCAGCGGATCGGCCGTCGAATTCGCGACGGGACCCACGTCCACCACCAACTCCGGCAGCGTGTGGAGATTGTCGTTGCCGATCGCGAGTCGCCCCGGGAACGCGGCGGCGATGACGTCACGCAGCGCCCAGTCCGTTCCCCAGAGGTATCCGCCCGCGTCGACGAACCGGCGCACCTTCTCGGTGGCGAGGCGGCGGACCGCGGAATCCGTGACCGGGGTGCCGCAGTTCCAGAACACGAGGCGCGTGCGGGAGAGATCGGTCTCTCTCGCGAATTCGGCGACGGAGACCTGCCCATAGGGGATCGAAACGGCGTCGAGCACGTACTCCAGGTGGTCGTGGGATTTTCCGTTCGAAACGACGATCAGATCTTCCGATTTGACGCCGCGGATCGCGCGACCGAGCCCGCTCGTCTTGTCGCCGATCACGGCCTTCAAGCGGGCGGCGGCCTTGCGGTTGATGTCGCTCGCGTACTCGTCGTCGACGCTCGGAGCGACGTGGACCGGACTCGGGGGAGCCGGCGGGGGAAGGGGCACGTCGGGCGGGGGCGTCGGACTCGGGGGGGCGTCGGGGGGGCGAACGGGCTTGACTCGCAAGCCAATGACGGCGCGGTCGGGTCCCTCGATCTCGGGCGGCGGGATCGGCGTCGAGTCCGGCGGCGGCAGGTCGGGTGGCGCGTCGGGCAGTGGCGGCGTGGCGTCGGATGGATCGGGTTCGGTCGCGTCGGGTGCAACGAAGGGACTCTCGACTTCGTCGGGTGGGGAAACCATGTCGGACGGGAGGGCGGGACCGCCGTCCGCGTCGGCGGATTGCGTGGCCTCGATCACGCCCCGGCGCGACGGATCGATCGGTCGGATTCGGGCGGGCGACGGACCGAAGAGCATGAGCAGCGTGACGGCGAGCACGTGGACGCCGGCCGAGACCGCGAACCAGGGGGCCCGGGACAACGGACTCGCGAGCCGGCCATCAAAGGGCGAGCGGCGCGATGCTTTCGGGCGAGACGCGCCGCCGCCGCCGTTTTCGGGAACGGTCGGGTCCGCCGGAGGGAGATCGGGCTGGTCGGTCAACGACGGTTCCGCGGGAGATGAATCCGATCAACGCGATCCGCGGGCGCAATCGCCGCTCGGATCAGCCGACCGATCGAGAATGAGGACGAGGAGATCGCGAGCCTCTTGCAGGCGGCGGAATTTTCGATTCGCGAGCTCGGCGAAATCGGCGTCGAGGTGCGCAACTTTGTCGGGATGGCAGAGCAGCGCACGCTCTCGGTACGCCTTCTCGACATCGGCCAACACCGCGGCCGGGGAGAGGCCCAGCGCCGCGAACGCCTCGAGCGTCGTCATCCGGCGATCCGGCAGCCGGGGCGGTGGAGGCGGCGGTGGGGTCGGGGGAGACTCGGCCGGGGGCCGAGATTTCACCGGCGGCGGGGGCGTCGAGAACCTCGGTGGGGCGGGTGGTTCCTCGACGGGAGCCTTTGCCGGCGTGCCGTTGCGTTGCTTCCACGGCATCGTGCGTTCGGCATCGGTGGGGGGCGGCGGGGGCGGCTGCCCCGGGAGCGCGTAGCGCCCTTGGCCATAGGGGACCAGCGTCATGACCGTCTGGCAGCCGGGGCAGGCAAACTCGACGATCGGTCCGCCTCGTTCGGCGGGGCGTGTGCGCAAGATTCCGATCCCGGCAACTTCTCCCGCGGCGAAGGCACGACCGCATTTTCGGCAACGGCCGGAGTCCATGGGGGTTGATCCTACGAGGTTCGGTTGATGTTTCGCCGTGGGGCCTATCCGGCTGATCCTTGACGGTTGCACCGTCTCCCGGGACCATCGCCCTTCCGGCTTTCCGAAGCACGACTTTCCGTAGCCCGTCTATCCGAAGATCGCGAGAATCCCATGCGGCTCCACGTTCGACGTTCCAAGGCGAAGAAGAAGCGCGTCGGGTTCCGGGCCCGGATGAAGACGCGGGACGGTCGCAAGATCGTCAACGCCCGCCGTCGCCTCCGCGGAACGTTTCCGTAGGCGAGCCCGTCCCGCAGGTCCGGTCCCGGGTACCGTCTCGGGTCGAGGACCGCCGACCGTGACTCCGCCCGAGCCGAACGACCCGATCACTCGCCGAGGGGTGCTTCGCGGAGCGATGGCCGCCGGCGCGGGGGTCGCCCTCTCCGGACTCGCGGGCGCCGACCCCGTGCAGACGCTCGTGCTCCCGACGCGTCCGTTCGGCAAGACCGGGCGCACGGTCAGCGTGATGGGGCTCGGTTGCTACTACGTCGGCGCCGCGTCGAGCGACGGCGTCGGTGCCGCCGTCGTGCGCCGTGCGCTCGACGCCGGGTGCACGTACTTCGACACGGCACCCTCGTATCTCTCGGGGGTCAGCGAGCGACGGGTGGGCATCGGGCTACGCGGCAACCGCAAGGGCGTGTTCCTCTCGACGAAGACGCTCGAGCGCGAGGGTTCGGCCGCGCGGCGCGAACTCGAATCCAGCTTGAAGCGCCTCCAGACCGACACGGTGGACATGATCCAGGTCCACTGCGTGCGCGACGCCGACGACCTGAAGGCCGTCCTCGCCAAAGGTGGCGTGCTCGACGCGCTGCGGCGGGCGAAGGAGGAGGGGCTCGCGAAATTCATCGGCGTCACGGGTCACGAAGATCCGAAGGTGATGAAGGCCGCCATCGAGACGGGCGCGTTCGACTCGGTGCTGCTCCCGTTGAACGCGACCGACCTGCATTGGTCGTCGTTCATCGAGACGGCGTTGCCCGCCGCGGTGAAACTCGGCATCGCCCGCGTGGGCATGAAGGTGTTCGCGAGCGGTGCATTGGTTCGCAAGAGCGACGCCGACGCGAAGAAGGGTGTCACGCGACTCGCCGCCGAGGACTGTCTGCGCTTCGCCTACGGGCTCGACGTCTCGACGGCGATCGTCGGTTGCTCGACGATCGACGAGGTCGACGTCGCGGTCCGCGTCGCCGCCGAGGCGAAGCCTCTCGACGCCGTCGCCCGTGCGGCATTGATCAAGGACGCGAGACAGTTCACCGGCAAGCCCGATCAGGGTGGCGTCGAGTGGTACAAGAAACCCGCCTGACGCCCCTCGAGGTTTTCTCGGAAGTGTCTGACACTTCCGAGAAAACCTTGTAGGACGTGTAGGACGATCAGCGAGTC
>JANNRO010000062.1:0-4974 GCA_031401505.1 Planctomycetia bacterium | reverse complement strand
CGCCGGCGCGGGAGCCGGAGCCGACTCCTTCGACGGCTCGACCGCTGCGGGCGTCGGATCTTTCTTTGCGCCGCCGCAGCTGCCGCAGCAGGGCTTGCCGTCGGCGCGCACGCCCGTGCCCTTGCAGCAGCCGTCGTCCTTCTCGGACCCCGCATCGGCGAGGGCCTTCGCCGCGGCGGCCGCCTTCGCCTTGCACGCGCACCCGGCCTTCGCCGTACGTGCCTTCACGGCCTGGAAGTACGAGACGAACCGATCGGCCGTCCACCCGTCGGCCACGAGCGCATCGCGCATCGCGGCGAGAGGCACGTCCTTGCCACCGTCGAACCACTGACGCCACGCACGCTCGGCATCGGGCGTCGTCGGCGTCGCGCCCGCCGTCGCCGGATTCGCCGCCGCCGCGAGCCAAGCGAAAATCGTCTGGACGGGCGTGGCCGTCTTCGTCACGCGGGCGGCCGGTGCCGGTGTCGCCGGAGCCGGCTGGCCGGGCGTCGGTTGCACCGGGGAGACGGGAGAGACCGG
This sequence comes from Planctomycetia bacterium, assembly GCA_031401505.1. Classification (GTDB taxonomy): domain Bacteria; phylum Planctomycetota; class PLA2; order PLA2; family JAEUHO01; genus JANNRO01. The sequence continues at coordinate 4,455 of JANNRO010000062.1, read as the reverse complement.
CGATACCGGCTCCGTCGGCGACGTGTCACCGGCAAAAGCGACCGGGGTCGTGATTACAGCCAACGCGAGACAAAGGAACGCAAGGCGACGCGAACGTGTCATGACGACTCCAAACCGGATGCGGGGGGAAGGGGCGTGGGGAAGGGGGGAACCGGCGACGATCAGCGCCACCACGTGGGACGGCCGAAGAACACGTAGGCCTCGCCGCCGTTCGCGAAGAGACGACCGAGTCCCTTGGCCTGATTGGCTCCCGTCAGGAGGTCATTGCGGCCGTCGCCGTTGAAGTCCCCCACCGAGAGGGTCGTGCCGAAGCGCACGACCTTCGTCTTGCCGTAGAAGCGCGTCAGCGTGACGCCCGGCGGGTGACCGGTCCCGGCGGTCGAGAGACCGAACTCGACGGTGCCCGAGACGGGGATGATCCCCGAGCCACGCAACACCGAGACCTCGCCGACGTTCGCCCCGATCGAATCGTTGGGGCCGCGCGCCTGATAGTCGCCGATCGCGAGATCGTTGAACCCGTCGAGGTCGAAGTCCGCGATCGCGAAGCAATCACCGAAGGAGTGCCCGTCGGCCTCGCCGTGCAGACGCAGGAGTCGCGCGCCGCCGACCCCGTTGCCGAGGTCGTAGCCGGCCCAGTTGACACCCGTCGGAAGAAACAGCGTCCGAGCGCCCCCGAACACGACGTTGGCCTCGCCACGACCGTTGCCGACGTTGCCCGGGCCGTCGGCGAGCAGCGCGCCGATCGCGAGATCGGCGAACCCGTCGCCATCGAGGTCGCCCGAGCCCATCGCCCATCCGGCGAAGTCACTGGCGTCGTCGCCGTACACCACGAAGCCCGGAATCGCGATCGTCGCGCCCGCGCGATGCGCGGCGAAGCGCCCGGTCGGAACCAGCGTCGTGCGCGGGGCCCCGAAAACGACGATGGCCTCGCCCGTGCTCGACGCCGCGTTCAACGGCCCCTTGCCGCCGGTCGAGCCGCCGATGATCTCGGCGTACCCGTCGCCGTCGAGATCGGCGCACGCGGCCGACCAGCCGAGCCGGTCGCTCGCGTCGGTGCCCTGGATCAGGATGTTCGTGATCGTGGCGGCGGCGATGCCGACCGTGTCGCTGCCGTAGCCCGAAACGACGCCGAGCGACGCCTTCGACCCGCCGAAGATCGCGTAGACGCCCCCGATCGACGTGGCGCCGCTGACGGACACGCCCGTCGCGCCGACCACGATGTCGCGGTACCCGTCCTGATCGACGTCGCCGAGTGCCATACCCTCGCCGAAGCGATCGCTGGTCGCGGCGCCGTAGAGGCGCAAGACGTCGAACCCGGCGACGGCCGCCTTGCCGAGTTGCAGCGTCTTGGCGGGGAACGTCAACTGGCCGAAGACGACGAAGACTTCGCCGGCGTTGTTGTTCGTCTCCGTCGGGCCGTCGGCCGAGTGGACGCCGACGATCACGTCGGCGTAGCCGTCGCCATCGATGTCACCGACCTGGAGCGCGCTCTCGATGCCCGGCTGGTCGCCGGCGGTCTCGAACGAAATCGTCAAGTCGGCCGCCATGCCACCGGCGGCGAGGTCGCGGGCGACCGGCGGTCCCGTCGGCCCCCACGAACTCCGACCGAAGACGACGTACGCCTGACCCGGCTTGACTCCCGACCCCGGCACCGGCTCCGCGACGTAGGCCGAAACGACGATGTCGTCGATGCCGTCGCCGTTGACGTCGCCCGACGCCGTCGCGTACCCGAACTGGCTGCCGTCATCGGCGGCGCCGATCAACAGGTCGTAGCCGGTCGTCAGCGACGACTTGCGCGTGCCGTCGTCGATCAGCGGCGTGCCGAGTACGTCCAGCACCGTCGTCAGCACCTCGACGCCGATGCGCTGGTAGACGGGCAGCGGTAGATCGGGCGTGAACACGGCGGTCACTCGATCGGCGAGCAGCGTGGCCGTGCCCGTGACGATCTTGCCTTCCGCGTCGGTCACGACGATGCCGGTTGCGAGCGTCGTCGCATCGATCTTCTTGGTGAATTTGACGCGAATCGCTGCGTCGACGTCCACGTTGGCAGCCCCGGGTGCGGGATCGAAGGAGAGGACCCGCGGCCCCGGGATGACGGCCCCGAGCGCCGACGGAGAGAGGATCGTGCGCGCGAGCCGGTTCGTCGGAGGCAGGGTTGCGATCGCGGCCCCGCCCTCGATCACGAGCCCGCCGTCGGCGCGCGCGAAAACCGCGGCCCCCGCGACCGACGTCGTGAGCACATACGTCGAGAGCGTCGTCGCCGACGACGGATCGAACGCGTCCACGATCGGCGACGCGGCACCCGAGGCATTGCGAAGGCCGCCGACGATCGCGAGGGCGCCGTTGGAGAGCGTCACTACCTGAACATGGCTGCGCGCTTCGCCGAGCACCGCCGAAAGCAGCGTGAACGTCTGTGCGATCGGGTCGTAGCGCTCGATCGACGCCAGGCGCGCGCCCGTCGCGTCGATGCCGCCGAAGAGGAAGACGTCGCCCGTGCGTGCGAGCACCGCCGTCGCCCCGCGGCGCGGCACGACGAGCCCGGTCGCGAGCACCGTCCGGGTCGTCGTGTCGCTCGGGACGAACACCGCGGCCGTGCCGAGCACGCCGCCCGACCCATTGACTCCGCCCGCGACGAGAAACGCGCCGTCGGGGAGTGCCGCGACCGAGGCATCGGTCGTCGGAACGACGAGCCCGATCGAGAGCGTCGAGAACGCGTTCAACGCCGGATCGAACGCCTCGATCGCCGCCGTGATCGGGAGTCCTCCGTGCGCGTCGCTACCGCCCACGATCACGAGCAACCCGTCGGTCGTCTCAACGAGCGCTGCGCCACCGCGCGCGACGGCCATCGACGGACCGGCCGTGAAGGACCCCGTCACCGGATCAAACACCTCGCTGGTCGCGGTCTTCGTCGTGCCCGCGCCATCCGTGAAGCCCCCGGCCACCAAGACGCGCCCGTCGGGCAGCCGCCCCGCGAGCGCTCCCCATCTCCCCGCTCCGAGCGCACCGGCCGTCGGCGACCAGAACGCGCCTCCTTCCGACCCGATCAAGCCATCCGCGCGCACGACGCCGTCCTCGCCGAGCCCACCCGCGACGAACAGCCGCCCGTCGGCGAGCGTTGCGAACGCGGGCAGATAGCGCCCCGGCTCTCCCGGCCCGGCCGGTGGGAAGTTCGTCTCCGACGGCGCGAGCGTGAACGAGAGCGGATTGAGCGGGCCACTCGCGAGCGCGATGCCATCGCCCATGCGCAGGATCGACGGTGCCAACGAGACCTCGATCGCGGCCGACGCGGGGAGCGCGCCCCCGATCACGACGTCGAGTTCGAGCCCGCTCGGCGCGAGTTCGAGCACGAAAGGAACGACGACCCCGTTCACCGTCACCGCAACCGAACTCGGCACGACGGTCACCGCCGCGACGGGATGCGAGAACGTGACGTGCGCCGAAAGGCCGAAGGGACTCACGTCCGACGCCGAGGCCGCGGGCGTCGACGCGACGACCTCGAACGCCGCGGGCGGCGGCGTGGGCATACCGGAAGATCCGCCTCCCCCACCGCAGCCGACGAGCGTCCACGCCAGCACGCCGAGGAGCACCGCCCCCGCACTCGCCTCCGCACGGCCGAGCATGCCGGATTCCGTTCGCCGTCCGAGTCGCGCCGTCGAGTTCATCGCCAAGCTCCGAGGCCCGGGGACGCCGAGCTGCGCAGGACCCTAGGAGCCCGATTCTCACTTGTCAACGATTTTGAGAATCATTCGCATAATCGATACATGGATTTACGGACGAAAGTCCCGTCCGTCGGGTGGAAGACCGCCGCACACGCGGGAAGCTCCCCTACTTCGCTTCGCGGGTTCGTTCGAGCAGGCGTTGCGCATCGCGGACGAGGGATCGGCATGCCCGCGCCTCCTCCCGCGGCCACCGGGCGAGGTGCTTCTCGTCGCGGATCGAGGCCAGGTCGGGATCGAGTTGCCAGATCTGGAGTTCGTCACGCATGGCGCGCAGGTCGGGCGGACCACCCCGGTCGGCCCGCTCGGTCCACCCCTCGAGTTCCGACGCGAGCCAGTCGACCGCCTGCCGCCGCGACCGCGCGCGGGCCTCCTCATCGAGTCGGTCGGCCTCGGCGCCCACCCCCGCCCCCGCGAGCGCGGCCACGCACGCCGCGTCGTAGCGGTGGTTCGTCGCGCCGTCGTGGACGAGCGTCGGCTCGGCCCGGAACGCCTCCGCATAGAGGCGCGCCGACGTCGCGTGCATCGAGCGACACCGTGCGATCACCGCGAAGGCAACCATTTCCTGCGCGTTCGCGGGCACCGACTGCCCCGAAAACACGGCGGGCGCGCGGAGCGCGAGCACGGCGATGCGTTCCGCATCCGCCAACCAGCGACCACTCGGGTACGGCCATCCGTCACGGAGCGAACCGAGTTCGTGGGCGCGGCGAAACTCGGCCAGCGACTCGTCGAAGCGCCC
>JANNRO010000061.1:0-2286 GCA_031401505.1 Planctomycetia bacterium | reverse complement strand
CCTCTGCTCTGGCCGCGAGCACCCTCTGGACGCCGCCCGGCCCACGCCCGGCGGCCCGAACCCTTACTTGATCTCGACCTCGGCGCCCGCTTCGGTGAGCTCCTTCTTGAGCTTCTCGGCGTCTTCCTTCGAGATCCCGGTCTTGACCGCCTTCGGCGCACCGTCGACGAGGTCCTTGGACTCCTTGAGTCCGAGGCCCGTGACCGCGCGCACGACCTTGATCACCTGGATCTTCTGCTGACCGGCCGACTTCAAGACCACGTCGAACGTGGTCTTCTCCTCGGCGGCAGCCGGGGCGGCGGCGGCGGCCGGAGCGGCGGCGGCAGCGGCCGGAGCCGCGGCCGAGACGCCCCAACGGGCCTCGATCGCCTTGACGAGCTGGGCGGCCTTCCCGAGGGTCAGGCCGTCGAGCGACTTGAAAATGGCCTCGAGTTCGGCATCGAGGGCGACGGTGTCGGACATGGAATCACTCCTGGAAACGTTCTGGACGGAAACTGGGGAAGGTGGAAATGCTCAGTTCGCGGCGTCTGCCGCGAACCCCTGCTTGTCGATGCGTGCCTGGAGCACACGGGCGAGCCCGGCACCGGGGCCGGAGATCGTGACCGCGAGCCCGCGACCCGCGCTGATGATGCCGGTGGCCAGCATGGCGCGCAGCGTGCGCTTGTCGGGCATCTTGGCCAGAACGGCCACGCCCTTGGCGTCGAAGAATTCGCCCTCGGCGACGGCGCCCTTCAAGACCAGGGTCTTTTCGGTGCGGACGTACGTCGTGAGCGACTTCGCGATGCTCGAGGCACCCTCGCCCCCGTAGATCACGGCGGTCGGGCCCTTCAGGATCGCGTCGATCGTGGACGGATAGCCCGCCTGCTTCAACGCCACGCGTGCCGTTCGGTTCTGGACCACGCGGAGCTTGGCCCCGCCGAGCTTTGCGTGGAGGTGGTTGCGCAGCTTCGAGTTCTGCTCGACGGTGAGCGGCGCCACGTTGACGAAGACCGCCCCGTCGGAGCCCTTGAGCGCCGTGACGAGTTGGCCCGCGAGGAGCTGTTTCAGTTGCTTCGACATGGGATCAGGCCTTCACGTCGAGGATGACGCCGGGGCTCATCGTGGAGGAGATGGTCGCCTTGCGGATGAACTCGCCCTTGACCGACGAGGGCCGGATGCCCCGGAGATGGTCGATGAAGTGCTCGATGTTGGCTTTCAGGTCGCCGGCCGCGAACGACCGCTTGCCGAGCCCGACCTGGACGTTGCCCGCCGCGTCGCTGCGGAACTCGACCTTGCCCGCGCGGAACTCGCGCACGGCCGCCAAGACGTTGTCGGTGACGGTACCGGACTTGGGGCTCGGCATCTTGCCGAGCGGGCCGAGCACCTTACCGAGTTTGCCGACGTATCGCATCATGGAGGGGTGCGCGATCGCGACGTCGAAATCGACGAAGCCCTCTTCGATTTTCTTGGCGAGGTCGGCCGACCCGACTTCGGTGGCGCCCGCCTCGGTGGCCTGGCGCGCGACGTCGCCCTCGGCGAAGACGATGACCTTCTTGGTCTTGCCGATGCCCTTGGGCAACGAGACGCTTCCGCGCACGGCCTGATCGGTCTTGCCCGGATCGGTACCGAGTTTGATCGAGAGTTCGACGGTCTCGTCGAACTTCGCCTTCGGGAACCCTTCGAGGATCGTGATCGCCTCGTCGAGCCCGTAGCGCTTCTCGCGGCTGAACATCTTCAGCCCGGCCAGGAATCGCTTGCCACGTCGCCGCATCCGCGTCTCCTTCCGCTCTGCCCCACCCGGGCGCGGGCCCGTGTGCGGTCGTGATGAGCGCCCCCGAAGGGGGATCGAGGCGAGCGAAACCCGCAGGAGTTTCGGTTTGCGTCGAAAAACTGTGTTTGAAAGGTCGAGAGTACCCGAGTCCGGGAATGAGTCCCGGAAAAGCGCTAGTCCTTGATTTCGACGCCCATGGATCGAGCGGTGCCCATGACGATCCGCATGGCGGCATCGACGTCGCGGGCGTTCAGGTCACGGAGCTTGGTTTCCGCGATCTTCTTCACCTGCGCCTTCGTCACCTTGCCCACCTTGTCGGTGTGCGGGACGGGGCTGCCCTTCGTGATGCCCGCCGCCTGCTTCAGGAGCTCGGACGCCGGGGGCGACTTGGTGATGAAATCGAAGGATCGGTCGGCATAGATCGAGATGATCACGGGGATCATCGTGCCGCGCATGTCCTTCGTCGCATCGTTGAAGCGCTTGACGAATTCGCCGATGTTGACGCCGTGCTGTCCGAGAGCCGGACCTACGGGAGG
>JANNRO010000060.1:0-1778 GCA_031401505.1 Planctomycetia bacterium | reverse complement strand
GAGTTGGGCTCGGGCGGCCGGCTTCCGAGCGTGCGAGGGCTGGCCGAGGAAGCACTCGTCAACCCGAATACCGTCGGCAAGGCCTATCGCGACTTGGAGACGCTCGGCGTCGTCGAGGGCCGCAATGGCTCGGGGGTCTACGTGACCGAGGACGGCCCCGCGATCGCCCGGGGGGAGCGACGCCGCGCGACGCTCGACACGTTTCGTCGTGCCGCTCTCGAGGCGCTGCGCGCCGGGCACGACATCGATCAGTTGGCGGCCGCGCTCGAAGCGGCGCTACCTGTGAGGCTCGTGGTTGCTCACGACGGGGAGGAGACGTGATGGGTGCCGTGATTCAGGTTCGCGATTGGACGGTGCGCTTTCGCAAGAAGCCAGCGCTCGATCGGGTGACCCTCGATGTCGCCGAGGGCTCCGTTCTCGTTCTGCTCGGCGCCAACGGGGCGGGGAAGTCGACGCTCTTGAAGTCGATGCTCGGGCTCCTGACGCCGGAAGGCGGCTCGATGTCGGTGCTCGGTCTCGACCCGCTCCGCGACGCGCGCGCGGTACGCCAGCGCGTGGGCTACGTCCCCGACGTGCCCGACGCCTACCCGTGGATGAACGTCCGAGACCTATTCCGCTTTCTGGCGCCCCATCAGCCCCGTTGGTCGGCGACGCGGGCGAAGCAACTCGTGGACTCGCTCTCGATTCCGATGAACGTCCAACTCCGCCACCTCTCCCGCGGGCAAGGCATGAAAGCGATGCTCGCGGCGGCGCTGGCGCCCGATCCCGACGTGCTGCTCCTGGACGAGCCATTCGCGGGTCTCGACCCGATCGTGCGCGAGGAGGTCCTCCGCGGCGTGATCGGACAGCTGCGCGATGGCCGTCGTACGGTCGTCGTCGCGACGCACGAACTCGACGCCGCTGCGCGCATTGCCGATCGCGTGGCGGTCGTCGCCGACGGACGCATCGTGCGGGATGGGACGCTGGCAGAGGTGGTAGGCGCCGTGGGGGAGGAGGAACCGCCGGCGGTTCCGTCGAAACTGCATCAGGTGCTCGCGACGGTCGCCGCGGGCGGGGGGAGGTAACCGTGAGTGCCTTTCGAACGCATCTCTGGAAGGAGTGGCGCGAGCACCGCGCGGTGCTGCTCGGCATCCTCGTCGCACTTCCGGTCCTGACGGCGGCGACGTTCGTCGGTTTTGCCTCCTTCGGCGCGCAACTCGCGAACGGGGCCGCCGTCTTCACGGGCGGCGCCGCGGCGATGACGGCGCTGGCGCTATCCGTCGAACTGTTCGCGGGCGAAGTGACCCGGCGCACGCTCGGCTTCTGGCGCCGCCAGCCCGGCGGACTCGCGGTCGGGTGGGCGGCAAAGGTCGCGATGCTCGTGCTTGCCGTGACGCTCGCGACGATCTGGGGCGGGGCATGCTTCTGGGTCGGCTGCCGGATGTCCCTCGGGGCGAAGCTCTCGGTGGGGGCCTGGGCCTCGCTCTCGTCGTCCGATGCGTACGTCGTCCCGATGTTGTCGCTGGCGGTCGCCGCGTGGGTGCTCCTCGTTTCGACGTGGATTCCGCGGGGCGCTGCCGCCGTCGGACTCACGATCCTGCTCCTTGGCGCTGTCGCGTTCCCTGGGTTCGTGCTCTGGGGCGATCGCAGGGCGTTCTTGCGGACGTTGGTCCCCGGTGTCGCGCTTACCGCGCTCGCGGGCATCGTCTTCCCGCTCGCGCTGTCGGCGCTCTCGTTCGTCGTTGGCCGGCGCCGCTCCGACCGTCCGTTTTGCGCCGCACTGGCGAGCGTCGCGGTGG
>JANNRO010000059.1:0-2774 GCA_031401505.1 Planctomycetia bacterium | reverse complement strand
GACAGCAAAACCGAAAACGATCAGTTGCATCTCCACGCCCACGCCATGACGCGCGAGCCGCGTCGTGGATGCATCGACGCATCCGGCGAGCCTGCCGTTCATGGGGATCCCCTTCCCTTCCGACTTGCTGGCGAGACCGTCGGCCGACTTCTTCGACGACGACGACGAGCCGCCCCGCGCGGTTTCGCCGTAGAATCGCGGCGATCGGCTCGCCGGTCCGGTGGCTGGACGGGAGTTCCTCGTGGAGATCGGTCGTCGCGCCTTCGTCCTGCTCTCGTCCCTTGCGGCGACGACGTGCGTCGTGGCGTTGGCGTTCGCCGATTTCGACCCCCTCGCGTGGGCGCGGCGGCCGTCGGGTCCGAGCGAGCCGTATCACCCGGACGTGGGCAGCCGCCCGGAACCCGTCTTCCCGCCCGACCCTCCGTTCGTTCCGCCGGAGGAGCCGGGGACGAGGCTTCGAGCGGCGATTGCGGGGCTCGATCGGTTCGGGTTCTTCGGGCTTGCCGATGCCGACGAACGGATCGCCGCGGTGGCGCGCGAGCTCGACGCGTACATTGAGGGCCCACGGATCGCGGCCGAGGAACTCGACGCGCGGAGCGCAGAAGATCGGCTCTCGACGGCACACGCGTTCGCCGCGGCCGTCGCCCGCACGCGGTTCGGGGTACCGCTCCTCGCCGTCCGCCTCGCCGATCGCGCGACGCCGATTCGCCTCGTCGGGGTCCTTGCGACGGTGCTCGGCGATCGGGTCGAGGTCCTCCGCGAGGAACGGACCCGGGCCGGCCTGACGCCGACCGCGCCGCCGACGTCCGACGAACGGGTTGCGACGACCGCCCTCCTCGACGCATTCCGTCGCGCGGAGTTTCTCGGGTTTGACCGCGGCGCGAAATCTCTCGGAGTTGACTCCGACGCGGTCGCGTACGCCGTGACGCTCGCGGCGATCCAGAGCGGTTCCGTGGACGATACTTCGCTCACGACGAAGCTGAACAAGCTCTACGCACTGAGTGATCGAATTCGCGTACTGGAGTGTGTTCAGCGGGCTCCCCGGTGCAGCGACGCGACGATCTCGTGGCTCCGCGTTGCGTGGAAGTTCGACCGGGATCGGGAGGTCCGGGTCGTCTCGGCGCTGGCGCTCGCGCGCCACGACCCGTACTTCCCCCGGGAGGCGGTCTCGGTCGTGCTCGATGAGACGGTCGGGGGCGCGTTGCGCATCGACGCCCTCGACGCGTTGCGCGCGCCAGCGGGGCTCACGGGCGTGCGGCTCGACGAATGGGTCGCGGCGTTCGAGCGGCTCGTGGCGTGGGCACGCACGAATCCGTCGCTCACCGACGACGACGGGCGCTGGCAGGCCCGGGCCGTTTTGCGCCCGACGGTGTCCGGGCGCCTCAAGGCGATCGAGCTCGTCGATTTGTTCGCGAAGGTCGCGGGCGAACGCGCGGCGGCGGTCGCCGGGATGCGCGCGCAGTTGTTCGCCGATGAAGGGCGCTGACGGGCTCGGCGCGGCGCTCGTCGTGGCCGGGATCGACAGGACGACGGCGGCTGGACGCTCGACTTGACGAGCGGGGCAATGTCTCCACGAGCGGGGCAATATCTCCTCGCCTGGCACCGACTCGTGCGATGCGGACCGCCCGGCGACCGGGGGGCACGTCGCCATCCACGACGTCGCGAATTGTCCGTCGATCGCCAGCCGAGTTCATCCTGCAGGTACGTCCTCGGATCGACGGCGTGCTCCCTTTACTTCGCGATCCGAGAGTCCTTCACGGCCGCCTCCTGCCCATCTGGTCCTCATGCGCTTCAGGATGGCGGCGTAGACGGGGTCGCGCTCGGCACCTTCGATTCGGAGCCTGTTCGACCAGGAACGCGTGACGAACGCCGAAACGCAGCTTGTGGGCTACTTCGCGACGTACGAGCCGGCGATGGCCAGGTTTGGAAAGGCGTTGCGCGCGAAGCTGCGTGATCGGCTGCCTGGTCTGTTCGAACCCGTATACGTGTACGACACCCAGAACTCGCTCGTGATCTCGTATTCACCGACCGAGAACGGCTACGAGGGGCTGTGCTCGATCGCACTGTATCCGGCGGCGAACTCCGACGGATGCCTCGGCCCGCGCTCGGAAGCGTGCGGGGTCGGCGGCGAGTCGTCGACGCAACGTTCCCTACGCCTTCGGAGGCCCGTAGTAACCGGGCTTGGCGTGGGACTCTTCGCGAAGCAACTTCGCGGCTTCGATCACGTGCGGGGCGAGGCCCGCACCGCCGGCATCGACGAGCGCGAGCAACTCCGCGCGCATGCGTGGGTCCCAGTAGGTCCGGAGGTGGTTGCGGATGCCCTCGGCGCGCCTCTGAGGCGGGTACGGCGCGAAGAAGTCGCCGATCTGGTTGGCCATCTCCACGATGCGCTCGAGGGCCATGACGGGCCCGGCGCCCGGGGTAGCTTTCCGGATCACTGGCGGGCCTCCCCGCTCCCGGTCCGGACCGCCTTGGGCCGCCCCTTGGCCTTGCGTGCTTCGCCGGCGGCAGGGGCCGCGACACGCACGACATCCACCGCCGTCACCTTGTACTCGGGACAGTTCGTCGCCCAGTCGGAGAGGTCGGACGTCACGGCGTTCGCCTTCGTCGTCGCGTGGTGAAACGTGGTGTACGCGACGCCGGGGATCACGCGGGCCGAGATCCGCGCTCGCAAGCGGATCTCCCCGAAGCGGCTCGACACCTTCACGATCTCGCCGTCCTTCACCCCGCGAGGGGCCGCGTCCTGCTCGTGGATGTCCAGCACGTCCTCGGGA
>JANNRO010000058.1:0-7940 GCA_031401505.1 Planctomycetia bacterium | reverse complement strand
CATCGCTTCTTCACGAAGCCGTGGGACGGGGACGAACTGCGCGGCGCGCTGCGCTCGCTGCTCGGCCTTCCCAACGACGTCGACTCGAAGAAGCGCGATCGCGCATCCGTGCGCGAGGCCCAGATCCAGCGCGCGATGGCGCCCCAGCAGGATGACGACGGCTCGTGGGTGATCATCGCCCCGGGCGCCGACGAGCAGAAGACGCACGCGTAAGCGGGCGAGAGTTGGGAGCCGTCGGATCAAGGTCCCGTCGCCCGTTCGATGCGTCGAACGGGCCCGGGGACTTCGTCGTTGCATGAGCCGCGCCGTCACCGCGCGGAGGGGAGGCCGGCCCGTCGCCGGGTAGAACGTGGTTCGGTCCCCCGGGAGTCGACGTCCATGAAGCCCTGGTCCGTTCGCCACGCCGGTCGCTTCGACGAACATGAGATCGAGAGCCGCGCGCTCGTCGGGAACCCGCTCGGCGACCCGCATCGGCGCCCGCTCTGGGTCTATCTGCCCCCCGGCTACGACGCCGCGTCGTCGAGGCGCTATGCCACCGTGTACATGATCCAGGGGCTGACGGGACAGCTCGACATGTGGCGCAACCGCGCGCCGTTTCGACCCACGACTCTCGAGCTGGTCGACGAACTCTTCGCGAACGGCGGGGCCCCGCCCGTGATCGTGGTCTTCGTCGACTGCTGGACGTCGCTCGGCGGCAGCCAGTTCCTCGATTCGCACGGCACCGGTCGTTACCACACCTACCTGTGCGACGAGGTCGTGCCGTTCGTGGACGCGCGCTATCGCACGCTCGCATCGGCGGCGCACCGGGGCATCGCGGGCAAGTCGAGCGGCGGGTACGGCGCGATGGTGACGCCGATGCTCCGGCCCGATCTCTTCGGCGGGTTCGCGACGCACGCCGGCGACGCGCTCTTCGAGGTCAGCTACCAGCCCGACATCCGCGAGTGCGTACGGGCCTTGCGTGACGAGTACGGCGGGTCGTACGCGAAGTTCTGGGAGAGCTTCCGCGTAAGGCCCGCGCTCTCGAAGAAGTCGGACGGGGTGCTGCTGAACGTCTGGTGCATGGCCGCCTGCTACTCGACCGACGCCGACGGCACGGTGCGCCTCCCCTTCGATCCGGCGACGGGGCGAACGATCGACGACGTGTGGGCCCGCTGGCTCGCGTGGGATCCGGTGCGGATGGCGCCCGTGCACGCCGACGCGCTGCGCGGCCTGAAGGCCGTCTACATCGACGCGGGTCGGCGCGATGAGTACTACCTCGATCTCGGCGCCGAGGCGTTTCGCCGGGCGCTGGCCGACGTCGGCGTCACCGACGTGCACTACGAACTCTTCGACGCAACCCACGCCGCGATCGAGTACCGCTATCCGATCGGGCTCAGGTACCTCGCCGAGCGACTGTCGCCCGTGGGCTGAACCCGCGCGGTCGCGAGCCCGCGACGCCGCCTACTTCGGCTTCTGTCCGGTCGCGGCCGCGATGCGATCGAGGTACGGACGGACGATCTCGGCGTCGGCCTTCATCAGATCGGACGCCGCGGCGTTGGGAAAGCGCGTCGACGACGCGGCCGCCAGGATGCGGGATTGGATGAGGATCCACTCCGTCGCGACGAGGCCGTGCTTGTCGAAGACGGCCTTCATGCCGCCCGGCGTGCGCACGGAGGTCGAGTACTCGGGGAAGACGGCGATGAAGGTTTCGACGTCCTTCGGCGTCAGCGGACGCGAGATCACCTTCGACGCGCCCTCGAGTCCGCCCGACGCGCGCATCATCTCCTCGATCGCCTTTCGATCGAAGCCCGACTTCTTCTCGAGTTCCCGGACGGACGGCGGCGGCTCGTCGCCACCGCACGCCGCGACGCCAAGCAGCAGGGCCAATCCGATCGCGATCCGCATGGAAGCCTCCCTCGGGCCGAGGCTTTCCATGCTACGCGCGACCGGGCGGCGCCGCCCGTGCCCGATTACAGCCCGAGATCGAGTTGGGTCGCGGCGCCGCCACTGACGCTCGCCGTCCCCGACGCGGTGCTCGACGTCGAGCCGTCGACGGCGTCGACCGTGTAGTCGCCCGGCGGAACGTTGTCGAAGACGTAGTCGCCCGTCGACGGATCGGCACCGACGGTCGCCACGACGAATCCGTTCCAGGTCAGGGTGAGGGTCACGTCGTCGCTGACCGGGGTCGCAACGCCGTAGATCGCGCCGGGGCTGACCGGCGGAACGGCGAAATCGTGGCTGCCCGTCGCATTGCCGCCGCTGACCGACACGCCCGACTCGGACTCGAATCCGTATCCGGGAGCGATCACGACGAGGTCGTACGTGCCGTCGGCGAGCCCGGTGAACGTGTAGCCACCCGCATCGTCGACCTGTGCCGACGCGATCTCGGCACCGTTCTGCTGCGCCGAGACGACGCTGCCCGAGGGGAGACCGGTGCCGTCCGTCGTCGTGACCGAGCCCGAGAGGCCCGAGGCGTCGCCATCGGTCTGCGTCGGCACGACCTTGATCCGGGGCTTCAAGCGATAGACATGGCGGCGGCCGCACTTGTGGATCGACTTGCGCACGTCGAAGTCGAGCGTCAGGACCGTCGTCACGCCCGCCGTGATCGTGAAGTGCTTGACGAGCTTGATGCCCGTCTTCTCGCCGCTCGGGACGACCAACGGGTACGGCGTTCCCTCGACGACGATGTAGTTCTTCAGCTGGTCGGCGGGCAGCGTCTTCATGTCGTGCTTCGAGTCGCGCGACACGATCAGGCGGATCGAGTGGTACTCGCCCGGGGTGAACTCTCCGCCGCCGAGGACGGCCTCGACGCCGTGCTGAAGCTCGAGCAGGTCGTACTGGCCGGGCACGGACGTCACCGTCACGTGCTCCTCGACGTCGTCCACCGTCCGAAAGACCTCGACGCTCTCGATCGTCACGTAGACGTGGTCGGCCGACTCGATCGGGTGATCGTGCATCCGGACGACGAGGGATCCCGTGGTCGCGACGACCGTACCTCCGCTCGATCCGCCGCCGCCGCACGCCGCGAGCGCGCAGGCCAGCGACAAACTGAGCGGACGCAGGACTCGACTGATCATCGTGGGCTTCACAGATCTCTCCCTCGGCTCGAGGCGTCCCGTCCCACGAACAAGTCGGACCCCGTATCGACCATCGGCCGCGGTACCCTGAGCGGTACCTCGAGCGCCGGCAACCCCGGGCGAGGACCTCGGAGTTGCGCGATGACTCGACAGGTGCTTCAGAACTGGAAGTTCGTCGGCGCCGTTCTCGGGGGCGTCGCGGTGGCCGCGGGCGCCTTCGGGGCGCACGCGCTCCGGGACCGCCTCGACGGGCCTTCGCTCGGACGGTGGCACACGGGCGCGCAGTACGAAATGGCTCACGCGCTGGCGCTCGTGCTCGTCGGGATCGTCTCGGAACGCGCCCCCTCGCGCGCGCTGACGCTCGCCGGGTGGGCGTTCACGACGGGCGTCGTCCTCTTCTCGGGAAGCCTCTACGCGCTCGCGATCAGCCCGGCGCCATGGCTCGGCCCGGTCACGCCGCTCGGCGGACTCCTGTTGCTCGCCGGCTGGGTCGCGCTCGCCGTATCGGCGATTCCACGCAAGTAGACTCCGCCGTCCCCCGATCGACGGACCTCATGCCCCCCGACTCCGAACGCTTCGGCACGCTTTACCTCGATCTCCTGCGACGCTGCCTCACCCGGAGCGCGTTCCCCGAGACCTACGCCCCGTACACCGGCAAGAACCGCCTCCGACGGGGGCTCGCGCGACTCGCGACGGCGTTCGCCAAACGCCCCGTCGAACTGGTCCGGCGGGTGACCTTCAACGCACACGACCGCGCCGAAGGGCTCGATTGGCCCGCGGACGGCGAGACGATGATCGGCGACAAGCGCCTGGCCCACCTCCAAGGACTCGTGGCAGACGTCGTCAGGCGCGCAATCCCCGGCGACCTGCTCGAGACGGGCGTCTGGCGAGGCGGCGCGATCATCCTGATGCGCGCTGCGCTCGAGATCTTCGGAGATCGTACCCGCCGCGTGTGGGCGGCCGACTCGTTCGCGGGGCTCCCGGCCCCGGACCCCGCGCGCTATCCCGCCGACGCCGGGCTCGATCTGCATGAATTCACGCAACTGGCCGTACCGCTGGAGACCGTGAAGGCGAACATCGCGCGGTACGGCTGGCTCGACGATCGCGTGAAGTTCCTGCCCGGCTGGTTCGAGGACACGCTGCCGAAGGCGCCCATCGAGCGCCTCGCGATCCTGCGTCTGGACGGAGACTACTACTCCTCGACCACGCACGCGCTCGACGCGCTCTATCCGAAAGTCTCGGTCGGAGGGTACGTCGTCGTCGACGACCACTCGATCGATGCCTGCCGTCAGGCGATGACCGACTACCGGGCGGCGCACGGCGTGACGGAGCCGATCGAACCCATCGACACGTCGGGCGTGTTCTGGCGCAAGGATCACTGAGCGCGAGACGGAAACAGCACCGCGCCGAGCCAGTTCCGAAGCCGCCGCGGGTGGAGCAGCAGCCGACGGTCCATGGCGACGGCGGCTTTGAGACAGCGATCCGCGTCGGCACGCTGGCTGAGGCGGCGATGGTTGCGGGCGATGTAGGCGAGCAGCCTGGCCTCGAGACGGCGTCGATGCGGCCGCGCCCGCTCGGGCGTCGCCGGATCGTCGAACCAGCGACGAAGCAGTTCGGGTAACGCCGCCTCCTGCTGTGCCGGGTCCCATCGGACCTGTCCCTCGTGCTTGCGATAGTCGACGACCGGAACGTCGATCGAGACGAACGGCCCGAGCGCCGAGAGCCGCAGGAACAGCAACCAGTCCTCGCCGGTCGGCATGTCGTCGGGAAATCCGCCGGCGCGCTCGACGGCCGCACGCTCGACGAGCACGGTGCTCGGCAGCAGCGATCGTCCCTTCGATTGGACGATCAGCGCGTCGTAGGCACGGCCGACGTCGGCGCGTGCGACGAGGGAAGGCTCCCGATGCCGGCGCCCCGCCGCATCCATCGCCGTCGCACGACCATGACACAGGACGGCGCCGGGATGCGCGTCGAGCGCGGCCATGCGCGCGGCGAGCGATCCCGGAACCAGCAGATCGTCGTCGTCGAGAAATGCGACGCGCGCGCCGCGCGCGGACGTCCACGCCAGGTTTCGAGCCGCCGAGCGCCCCGCCGCGGCCTGCACGACGACGCGAACACGCGCGTCGCCGAGCGCCTCGATTCGCCCTCGGGTTTCCGGGTCCTCGCCGTCGAGCGCCACCACGACCTCGACGTTGACACCGGTCTGGTCGAGCGCGCTCCGCACCGCCTCCTCGCACCACGCGGCCCGACCTCGCGTCGGGATCGCGACGGAGACGAGTGGGCGGACGTCAGGCGAGGTCATGGCGGGATCGCGGGGAAGCCTACCGCCGCGATCCCGCGGACGAAATCAGAACGTGAACACGACGCCCAGATAAAGGCTCGTGATGACGAGCTGGTCGGGTGCGTTGCGGGCCTGGACGGCGCCCGTCGTGCTGTGGGAGAAATCGAGTACGTCTTCGGCGCGCTGCACGTCGTCGAGAAAGAGCATGTTCGCGGCCGCACTGACGCTGATGTGGTCGGTCAGGCGCCAGCGCGCACCCAACTCGAGCTCGGCCCCGAACACCAGGTTGTCGTCGGAGGCCGACGCGGAGTGGAGTCCGCCGGCGAAGATCGAGTCGTCGGTCACCGACGCGTCGCTCGAGAGCTGGCCGAAGAGCGCCTTGAACGTGGCCGAAATCTCGAACGACTGCGTCAGGTCGAGGTGGACGGCGAAGCACCCCTCTAGGCCGTACCAATCGTTCGTCACGTCGGAATGGACGAAGCCGTTCGCCACGGGGAACGGCCCCGGGCCGGTCGCGACGAAGCCCACGTTCGCGGTCTCGTCGAACGACAGGTAGCGGGCGCCGATGCCCCAGTCGTAGCGCCAGTTGCCCTCGCAGGCGAGCTCGTTCCACCAGACGAACTCGGCGCCCCACGACGTCGCGTCGGTCGAAAAGTCGGCCGTCACGGGACGGGAGAGATCGCCGGTGCCGGTCGCGCCCGGCGTCGCGCCGAAGAAGCCCGACGTCGTGCTCGAATCGTCGGAATCGCCGTAGTAGGCACCGCGCAACTCGACCCGATGGAAGGGGGCGTAGCGGTAGCTCACCGCCGCGCGGCCGCCGATTCCGAGCGGGTACTCGAGATCGTTCCAATCGAGCGGCGCCGTGTTGCCCGCGACCAACTCGCCGAGCATCCCATCGGGATTTGAAGTCCAACTAGCGCCGCCCTGGATCTCGATTTCGAGGCAGCCCAGACGCGCGCCGCAGGCGTTGGTCAGCCAGCCGCAGGTGTCGCGTGTCTGAAAGCAGGCCTCCCGTCCGCAGGGGGCGCAGTCGGGGCAGGTCGTGCAGTCGGACGTCGCGGCGCGAACGGCCGCGGCGCGCTCGTCAGCGGTCGGGATGTAGACGGGGGCGGGCCGAGGTGCCGGCATCGGGGCGACCGGCGCCGGGGCGGCCGCCGGCGCCACGAGTGTCGGCGCGCCCGAAGTCGGCGCGAGCGGCGCTGGCGCCCCGATCGGTGCGGGAGCCGGCACGACCGGCGTCGGCTCGTCCGCCCGAGCGTTGCTCGCGAAGACCAATCCTGTGATGCAAACACCGAACACGGTCTTGATCTTCGTCACGTCAGCCTCCCACCCGGCAATGTCCCGGGAGTACTCCGACGAGAGTAGAGCGCACGCAGTTCGAAGTCAACGAGCCGTTGCGGCGAAGGCCGTCAAGGGCCGGCAAAGACAATCAACCGGGGGGGCAACCGCGCCAGGTCGCGCTTGCGCCCGCAATCCCGCTCGACTACATTCCCCGACCGCTCGGTGGGCGGTCGTTTCGACGATCAAGGACGATCAAGGAGTGGTCTCATGCGCAATCTCTTCCGAATCATCTCACTTTCCGTCCTGGCAGCGGCGGGGTCCGCGATGGCCGGATGCGGCGGCGGCGGCTCGGAAGTTCAGGCTGGCGCAGGCGTGATCACGATCACCGCGTTCGCCCCGTTGGCGATTCCCGGTGGCGTGCCGACCCCGTTCACGATCACGGGCACGAATTTCGAAACCGCGACGGGCGTCACCGCCCAAGTGATTTTCCACGCGCTCGGCGGCGCGACGCCGTTTTTCGGGGGAACTTCCGATACCGCGACGGTCATCGGTGACGTCACGAGCGACACGACGATCACCGGTCTCACTCCGTCGGCAACCGTCTGTGGCGTCGCGGCGATCTCGTTCGAAGTCACCGTGATCCTCGAGAGCGGCGTCAAGAGCAATACGTTCACCACGGCGGGACTCGTATTCACGGCGCCCACCGTGACGAGCGTGACGCCGTCGTCGATCCCGGCGGAGATCCCGACGTTGATCACGATCAACGGCACCGGTTTCGGTCCGGTCGGCGGGTCGGCGATCGTGCGATTCATCTCGGACGGTGGATTCGTCCTGTTCGGTGATGCGTCGCAAACGGAGACCGACGTCCAGGGCTTGATCACGTCGGCGACCGCGATCACGGTGACGGCGCCGCTCGCCGCCGTCTGCGGCGCGGCCAGTCGGACCGCGTCGATCGCGGTGACCCTCAATTCGAACGGCTCGTGCTCGGTCCCGGGCGCCGGCGTCCTGACCTACGTCGCGCCGACGCTCGCGAGCATCAACAACCCGTCGGTGCCGTGCCTCACGCCCGGTACCTTCGTGATCACGGGGACCGGTTTCGGGCCGGTCGGCGCGGTGATCGAACTGACCTTCACCGAGACGAGCGTGGGCGGCTTGAGCCCGATCTTCGTGAACGGTGCGCAGACGACGACGACGGTCACCGGAACGATCGCGTCGGCCACGACCATCAGCGGAACGTTCCCTGCGGCGACGATCTGCACGATCGCCGCGGCCAGCCGGACCGCCACCATTCGCGCCGCATTCAACGCCGGTTCCTGCGCCGA
>JANNRO010000057.1:0-2925 GCA_031401505.1 Planctomycetia bacterium | reverse complement strand
GCCAGCAAGTGGTAGTGGTCGGCGCCGGATTGACCCCGCGCCACCTCGGCCTCCAGCAGGGCGCAGGCCTCGAGCACTCGGCCCGCGTTCGCAAGAACCAGCGCTTCACCGAGGACGTCCGTCGCCACCGGCGACGACACCGCGAGCGGGGGTGGCACCACGGGTACGACCGCCGTCCGTGCCCCCCGCACCGCGCGTTCGAGAACCCGTGGTTTCTCGCTCCCGATGGCGGCGCTCGGTCGTGCGACGTCGGTCGCCCTTGCCAGACACGCATAGATGCCGGATCCCGCGATGGGCGCGAATCCCTCTGCACGCGCGACGAGGATCTCGGCGTGACCGAGGTACAGGACACCGTCGGGCGTCAACGAAGCGCGGATGGTCGAGAGCGCGTGACGCCGCGCGGGTTCCGTCAGGTAGATGAGCAGATTCCGGCAGAAGATGGCGTCGTACGTCACGTTCGCGAAGGGACGATGCGCGTCGAGGCAGCTTCCGATCTCGAAGCGGACAAGCCCGCGGACCGAGGGCAGCACCGTCCGCGCGTCGTCGTGACTCTCGAACCAGCGCGAAGCCCGGGTCGCGTCGAGCCCTCGCGTCCCGCCCCGATCGAAGCGCCCCGAGCGGGCCTTCTCGATGGCCGACGACGATCGATCGAAGGCATCGACCGAAATGCGCTCCGGGGGCAGGCCCGCCTCGAGGAGCGCGATCGCGATGGAGTACGGCTCCTGACCGGTCGCGCAGGCGGCCGACAGCACCCGAACCGGGCCGGGTCGGGCGGCGGCGCGCGCGACGATGAACGACGCCAGATGTTGAAACGAGGCGGGATAGCGGAAGAACGACGTCTCGTGAACGAGCAGTTCGCCGATCAATCGATCGCGGGCCGGCCCGTCCGTCGTCACGAGGTCGGCGTACGCCGATGCATCGACACCGGCGCGGGCCTGGAGTCGCCTGACGGCGTCGGCGAGATGGCGGGCACCGAGCGCCTCGGCCTCGAGGCCGTCGATTTCGCGCAACGTCGCGGCGATGCGGTCGACGCTCATGAGGTCGCGCCCGCCTCGCGTACGAGCGAGTCCAGCACCGCGGCGGGCACCAGATCTTCCACCCGCACGAGTTGAAGCAGCGCCTCGCCGTCGCGCACGAGTCGCCCGAGCCCGAGGGCGCCCGGGGTCTTCGGGCCCTCCCCGGCGCCGGGCGCCTCGGGATCGACGGTCGCCACACGCAGGACGCGCTCGGCCAGGATCCCGATCCGGGGCCTCGCCTGCGATGCGACTTCGGTCCACGCCCCCCCCACGGCACCGAGTTCGCAAACGACGATGCGCGAACTCATGCGCGAAGGCGAGGGTCGCCCCGCCCATACGAGTCCGAGATCCACGACGGCGACGAGCCCTCCGCGGAAGCGAAGCAGCCCGGCGATGCCCGTGACGGTCCCGGGCACCACGCGCAGCGGGACCGAGGGCACGACCTCGACGACACGCTGGGCTTCGATGCCGTAGCGCTCGCAGGCGACCTCGAAGGCGACGACCGAAACGTTCAAGTCGTCAGTCCTCCAACTTGAACCTGCCGAGCTCCTGCTTCAGCGACTCGACCGACGACTTCATGTCTTCGGCGGCGACCGAGAACTCGCCGAGCGATCGGGCGGTCTCCTTGACGTTGCCCGAGAGCGACCCCATCGCCTCGTTGATCTGCCCGGCGCCCTCGGCCTGGGCCCGCATGCCCTCGGTGACGTGCGCGAACTGGTCGGTCAGCACCTGCACCTGTCCGATGATCTTGTCGAGTCGGCCCGACACGGCGCCCACCTCGCCGACGCTGCGGCGCACCTGCTCGGAGAACTTGTCCATCTCCATGACGCCGGCGGACACGGCGCCCTGCATCTGGTGGACGGTCTGCTCGATGTCGAGGGTCGCGGCGGCGGTCTGGTCCGCCAGTCGACGGATCTCGCGAGCCACGACGAGGAAGCCTCGGCCGTACTCCCCGGCCTTCTCGGCTTCGATGGCCGCGTTGACCGAGAGGAGGTTCGTCTGGTCGGCGACTTTCGTGATCGTGGTGACGACGCCCGTGATGTCGCGGGCCTTCTCATTGATCGTCGAGAGGCGTTGCGAGATGAGCCCGCTGCTCGTCGCGAGCGCGCCCATCGTGCCGCGCATCTCCGTCAGCGAGTCGCGTCCGCCCGCGGCGAGGCTCGACGAGTCCTTCGCCACCTTGTCGAGATCGGCCATGGTCGAGGTCAGTTCGAGGCCGGTCGCCGAGATCTCCTTGGTGGCGGCCGCGATCTCGGTCGTGCTCGCGCCGAACGCACTGACCGTCGCCTCCTGCTCGTGGCTCGTGGCGGCCATTTGCGTCGCCGTGGAGCGGAGCTGAATCGTGGACTTCTTCACTGCACGGACGAGGCCCGCGATCTTCTCGAGGAATTGGTTGACCCAGTGCGCGAGGGTCCCGACCTCGTCCTTCGAGGTGACCAGGATGCGGGCGGACAGGTCGGCGTCCTGTTCGGCCATGACGCGCATGCGATCACGCACCGCGATCAGGGAGAGCAGCACGGGGCGCAGGAGCCACGTCGCGACGGCGAGTGCGAGGAGAGCGGTCCCGATGGAGATCCAGAGCACGGTCCGCTCGCCCGATGCCGCCTCGTCGATGGCGCCCTTCTCCTGGATGGTCACCCCGGCGATTGAGAATCGACTGCGCCTCTTCCACGGCGAGGCGGTGCGCTCGAAAGGCCGGAATCAGGGCATCGAGCGCGACGATCGCGCGTCCCTGGTCGACCGGCGTGGTCTTGAGCAGCGGGAGCACGTTGCTGGTGAGGCCCGAGAGGCACTCGTCACCGGCGACCTTCGCGTCACGAAACAGTTTGTCCCGGAGTCCGAGTCCGCGGTCGACGGTGTTGAGTTGCCAGTACGCCTGCTTTTCCCTATAGTCGGCGAGCGCCTTGTC
>JANNRO010000056.1:0-6555 GCA_031401505.1 Planctomycetia bacterium | reverse complement strand
CCCGAATCCGTCGCTCGGCCGCGAGCTCGCCGAGCATGTCGCGCACTTCGATCGCGAGGCGCGCGACGTCGATCGGGTCGGGTCCCGGCGGGTGCTCGGTGACCGCGTGTGACGCCAGATCCTGCAGGCCGTCGACGGCGTCACGAAGTCGGTTCAACGCGCCGTCGAGCCGGGTGAACGCCGCGACGTCGACGGCGGCGCGAGCGCCCGATCGGATGTCGGTCGCCGCCGCCTCGATCTCGGCCGCCGGGCCCTCGATCTCGGCGGCGACGGATCGGAGCAGCGCGGACCGTCGTCGCGCCGAATCGAGGACCTCGCGATTGGCGGCCTGCAATTCGGAACTCTTGCGCCGGAGCGCGTCGAGACCCCGCCGCTCGCTGATGTCCCGGGAAAGTTGGCTGATCCCCGCGAGTTGTCCGGTCTCGTCCCGGATCGCCGAGTAGACGACCTCGGCCCAGAACCGGGAGCCGTCCTTGCGCAGGCGCCAGCCCTCGTGCCGAAATTCTCCTTCGTCCGCGGCGAGCTTCACGATGCGCTCGGCGACCTCGTCGGCACGGTCCTCGGCGCTCATGGAGAGCGAAAAGTCCCGGTGAATGACGTCGGCTTCCGCGTACCCGAACAGGCGTTCGGCACCGGCGTTCCACGTGGTGACCCGCCCATCGACGTCGAGACCGTGCAACGCGTACTCCCGCGCGCCGTCGACCAGCCGGCGATACCTCGCTTCGCTCGCCGTCAGCGCGGCCTCCGCCTCCTTGCGCGACGTGACGTCGCGTACGAACGTGCGCACGTGCACGACGCGTCCCTCGTCGCGCAGCACGTTGGCCTCGACGCGCGCCCAACGGATCTGCCCGTCCTTGCGCCGGAGCCGAACTTCCTCGGTACCGCTCGAACCGACGCTCGACGTGACCGCCGTCGCGAGCCCCGCGAGCATCCGGTCGGCGACGGCGGGGTCTTCGTGAATCTCCCTCCACGGACGGCCGACGAGCTCGTCGCGGGAGTATCCGAGCATCTCCAGTTCGGCGCGATTGACACGCAGGATCCGGCCCTCGTGGTCCATCAAGTGGAGTCCGACGGGAGCGTTCTCGAAGAGATCCGCGAGATCGCGTCGACTGCGCGTCAGCTCGCGAAACGTCGCTTCACGGGCGGCGAATTGTCCGATCTGCCGCCCGACGGCCGCCGCTGCCGCGGCGTCCGACTCGTTCAAGGTGAATGGCTGCGAGCGGGCCATCTCGAGGACCCCGAAGCACGTCTCGCCGTGGACGATCGGAAGCACGAACGTCGAATCCGATCGTCCTTCGGTCGTCGCGTCCGCGCGACGATCGTCGCGCTCCGACGAGGTCAGCGGCCTGCGAAGGGCCACGGCACGCTCGACGAGACTCGGCGCTCGTCCGCGACCGAACTCGACGGCGCGCTCCGTCGGCGCCTCGGCGTCACGAACCCAGATGCGCGACCGCGTCCAGCCGTCGGACGTGCCATCCTCGACCCACAGCACGCCACGATCGAAACTCCCGAGCCGGGCCATCACGCGAAGCACGTCGGGCGCCACCTCGGCCAGCCCGCGCGCGACCGCCAGCAGGTCGGTCAGCTCCGCAATGGCACGGACCCAGCGATCGAGCATCGCGACGGGCTCGGGACTTCCGCGATCGTCGGACGAATTCATGGGCTCGACGTCGTCATTTCGCGGGCGATTCGAATGCCGATCGACCGAGCCGACGATTAAGCGTACCCCCCTCGACCGGGGCCGTCCATCGGCGACGGGCTCGAATCGAGCGTCGGACACGGGTCCGCACCGCCCTCCGCGGCATCCAACCGACCGCGACGATTCTGCGCCATACGCACGTCGCAGCACGGGCTCCTGAATGCGGCACGATCGAAGCCAAGTCCTCCACCCCATCGTCGACGCCCTCCCTGTGCCACCCGTCGCACCGGGGCGTGCGTTGCGCATCCTGCGCTCGCCCGTACGCCCTCCCGAGCGGCGCACGGTCACGACGGGGCCGCGCGCACTCGAACGTCCCCCTCGCTCGCCCTCGCCCACCGGCGATCCAGACGTCGTGCGTCACGTCGAGGCCCGGCGTCCGGAGGCGCCGCCGCGTGTCACCGAGGCCGGCGTCGACACGAATCGTGAGCGCCTGATCGAGATCCGCACGAAGATCCGATCGTTGCTCGTCGAGGACGACGCGTCCGACGCCTCGCTCACGCGCGAGTGTCTCGCGGTCTGCCTCGGCGCGACGATCGAGGTGACGCACGAAACCCGGCTCGCGAGCGCGCTCGCCCGCCTCGCCATCGACCCGTTCGATCTCGTGATCCTCGATCTCGACCTCCCCGACTCGCGCGGACTCGCGACGTGTGAGCGGCTGATCGAGGCGCATCCCGGGATTCCCGTCGTCGTATTGACCGGGGCGGACGACGATTCGACCGGCGTCCGCGCGATCCAGCGCGGCGCACAGGACTTTCTCTCGAAGAACGGACTCGACGCCGAGGGGCTCTCGCGCGCGATCCGTCACTCTCTCGAACGCCACGGCATGGTCGCCCGACTCGAGACGGCCGCAAGCGACGCGCGGCGCAGCGCGTCCCGCCTTCGCAATCTGATCGCGCGGAGTGCCGAGGGGTTCGTCGTGCTCGACGCCCGCGGCGTGGTGCTGCTCGCGAATCCGGCGGCGGAATCGCTGCTCGGATTCACGCCGGACGAGGCGATCGGGCATGCGATCGCGTTCCCACCGGTCACGGGGGCGACCAGCGAGGTCATGGTCCCGCGCACGGACGGCACCGCGTTTCCCGCGGAGCTCCGGTTCGCGGCACTCGAATGGGAGGGACACGAGACGACGCTGGTCTCGATCCACGACCTGTCGGACCGAAAGCGCGTCGAGCGGATGGTCGTCGCCCAGACGGTGCAGCGTGCGTTCCTGCCCGATCGCACCGACAAGGCGGCGGGGTCGCTCCGCCTGTCGGCCACCCACGAGCTGTGCGAGGACGCGAGCGGCGATTACTACGATTTCATCGACCTCGACGCGGATCGCGTCGTCGTCGCGATCGGCGACGTCGCGGGGCACGGGCTCGGGCCCGCGCTGCTGATGGCGCAGGCGCGTGCCTGTCTGCGCGCGTTCCTGCGCGCGTTCGGCCGGTCGTCGGCGGATCTCTCGTCCATCCTGGGGCACGTGAACGACGCGCTCGCGGCGGACATGGTGGACGGCCGATTCATGAGCCTGTTCGTCGGGATCATCGACGCGCGACAGGGCCACCTTCTCTGGTGCAACGCGGGCCACATCTCGCCGTTCCTCCGGCGTGCCGACACGCGCGTGATCGAACGCCTCGAGCCCACGGGACCGGTGCTCGGCGTGAGGGCGGGATTCGAGTTCCCGACGCGCACGACGACGATCCGGAAGGGAGACCTCTTCCTCGCCTGCTCGGACGGCGCAACCGAGGCCGTGTCGACGTCGGAGGAGCGGTTCGGAGAGGACCGCATCCGCTCGTGCCTGCAACGCGACCCGTCGCTCGGAGCGGCCCGATCGATCGACGCCTTGCGAGACGACATCCGGGCGTGGACGGGGAGCGCACCGATCCACGACGATCTGACGCTCCTGGCCATCGACCGAACGGCGGTTACGGCGCAGGACGAGCGATCCGGCCCAGCGGACGTCCGCGGCGCATGACCGACGAAAGCCCCGTCAACGTCCTCCTCGTGGACGATCAGGCGGCAAATCTGATCGCGCTGGAGGCCGTCCTCGAGCCGTTCGGCGAACGCCTCGTCAAGGCCCGTTCGGGGCCGGACGCGCTGCGCTGTCTGCTCGATGACGACTTCGCGCTGGTGCTCCTCGACGTCCAGATGCCCGGCATGGACGGCTTCGCGACGGCCGAGTTCATCCGGGCGCGCGAGCGCACGCGCCATACGCCCATCCTCTTCCTGACGGCCAACGATCGAACCGAGCAGCAGGCCGTCAAGGGGTACGCACTGGGGGCCGCCGACTACGTCTTCAAGCCGATCGCGCCGGAAATCCTGCGGGCCAAGGTGGCCGTCTTCGTCGAGTTGTTTCGACGGGGACGCCGCGAGGCGGCGGTGCGCGAGGAACTCGCCCGCTCCAATCGAGACCTGGAGGAGTTCGCCCACGTCATCGCGCACGATCTCCAGGCGCCGCTTCGAAGCGTGACGGGGCATCTGGATGCGCTCGCGCGACGGATGGGCGCGCGTCTCGACGGCGAGACGCGGCCGTTTCTCGACGACGCCGTCGCCGCCGCGGCGCGCATGCGGGTTCAGATCAGCGACCTCTTGAAGTTCGCGCGCGTCGGCGAGCGCCCCGAGGCGTCGGTGACCGCGCAGGCCGAAGTGGCGCTCGACCGAGCGCTCGACACCCTGCGCCCCGCGATCGCCGAGGCCGGCGCGGAAGTCCTCCGTCAGCCGCTGCCGATGGTCCGCGCGGATCCGACCGAGCTCGGTCAGCTGTTCCAGAACCTCCTCGACAACGCGCTCAAGTTTCGCGCCGGCACCGCGCCGAAGATCGACGTTCGCGCGCGCCGAGTCGACGATTTCGTGGAGTTCACCGTCGAGGACAACGGGATCGGACTCGACACGAGCCACGACGCCGACCGCATCTTCGGCGTCTTTCAACGCCTCCACACGCGGGAGGAGTTTCCCGGCAACGGCATCGGTCTCGCCATCTGCCGCCGCATCGTCGAGAACCACGGCGGAAAGATCTGGGTCCGCTCGCGCAAGGGCGCGGGTGCGACGTTCCACTTCACCCTGCCCGCCGTGGATTGAGCGCCCGGCCCCGGGGACTCCCGGGCGGCATCGAAGAGTGCTGTACGGCCCGGCCACCGGTGTTTTTCACCGAACCGAGCCGATCGCACCGGTCTGCGAAGCGCGTGCGCCCATCGGCGTGCGGCTATGGACGATTCGATTCGGCGAAGGCGACCGCCGCTCGCGCCGAACCCTGACAGTGGAGTTCCCATGAAGTTTCCGTTCATTCTCTCCGCGGCCATCGCCGCTTTCGCGCTCGGCGCCGCGCATGCGTCCGCCGACGACTCGAGCAAGCCCATCGACCCGGCGGCGAGGCCCGTGGCGCCCGTCGTCCGAGTCAAACCCCGCGTCCTCGTATTCGGCGAAGGCGCCGCGCACTTCCACGTGGAACGTGACGCGACGGCCGGCCGCATGACGTTTCGTCTCGTCGACCCCGCGCTCCGGATCGAGAGCGCTCCGGTCGTCGTGATGACGACCGACTCCGGTCCCAAGGACGTCACGTTGACGGCGGTCGAGGGACAGCCGGGCGTGTGGTACTGGGCGAACGACGCGGTCAAGGCCGAGCGTTTCGACGGTTCGATGCGCGTCATCGTCGCCGGAAAGACGTACACGTCGCCACTCACGACCGTGTGGACGAGCGAGGGCATCGCCTATCGGGCGCGTTACGGCGGGCGCGTGCTCGCGATCTCCGATTGCGGCGCGAGCGTCGAGGTCGTCCAGGACCCGGTGACCGGCACGTTGACGATCTACTCGTTCGAGGACGTCGTCGTCACCGAGGCTCCCGTGATCACGATCACGGAGTCGAAGGGTCCGACCACGGTCACGCTGACCAGGGTCGAAGGCAAGAACGGCGTGTGGGTGACGAAGAACGAGTCGTTCAAGACCCGGACGACGCGTGCCAGCATCCGCCTGCTCGTCAACGGCAAGCTCTGTGACACGGAACTCGTGAACGGCGCGGGTCGCGGCGGCCAGATGGTGACGGTCGCCGGTGGTCCGAGCTTCGAAGTCGTTCGCGACGAGAAGGCCGGCTACTACACGTTCTACGCGGTCGACGAGACGTACGATGGCAAGGTGTACACGGTCGAGAAGCCGACGGTCGTCATCGACGGCCGCACGTACGACCTGGCCGCCGTCGAAGGCGAGCCCCGTGCGTGGCGCCTCGTCGGCCTCGACGCGGCGGGCAGCGATTCGCGCAACGGACAGTTGAACTTCACGTTGTTCGGCAAGACGCTCTCGACGCGGCTGGGCCTCTCCGGCTTCGGCATCGGCGTCAAGTAGCGCCGACGGCGACGCCTGGGCGTCGCACACGGTTCTCTCTACGGGGCGCGCGGGCAACCGCGCGCCCTGTTTCACTTCTCGACCATGACCCACCTCAACGCCGCGGCATCTGAGATGGGTGACGCCGCCATGAAAAACGACTCCGATGCGGTCGATTCGCCGCCGGGTGGAGAGGCTTCGCGTCCGCCGCCCGAGCCTCTGCGCGATCGCCCGCCGCTCGACGCGAACTCGATCACCGATCGCGTTCCGCCCGCCAGGCGCGACGGCGACCGGACCGTCGGCCGACGCGGCACGACCCACGGGCGCGCGCTCGACACGTGGACGACCCGCGAGCGCGGGCGCGGCCGACGCTGACCTGCCGCGCGTCGACGCGAGTCGCAGCCTCCCCTCCATGGCGCCGGCATCCAACGTGTCGGCATCCACCGAGGTACTCATATGCTCCTGGTCTTCTTCGTGCTCCTGCTCCTCTGGGGCGCGGGCATGCTAACCGCCTTCACGCTCGGCGGTCTCATCCACATCCTGCTCATCGTCGCACTCATCTCGAT
>JANNRO010000055.1:0-8479 GCA_031401505.1 Planctomycetia bacterium | reverse complement strand
GAGCGACCAGAGATGGGTCGACTCGATCGGCGTCGGCTCGAGGCGCCGTTCGACGGGTCGTCGTGCGATGCGTGCCCGGACTTGCGTCACCGCACGGGCGGTCAGGTCCTCGACCCCGATTTGCACGCCGTTCACCCGCGTGGTCGCGCCGGGAACGAGCAGGCAGACGCGGGACAATGCCGCGACACCGCGGGCGTCCTCGAGGCGAACCAGTGCGTCGAACAGGCGGGCGACGACGGAGGCGACTCGGTCCGGCGTCTCGATCGGAGGATGGCGCAGGCGTAGCCAGCGCCAGAGGTGTCGCGCGGCCTCGGCGTCGTCTCCCGCTTCGAGCCGCAGCTCGGCACAGAGCAGCAGCGCGTTCGCCCCGGCCTCGGTGACCGGATAGCGCGTCGCGATTTCCTCGAGCGCCGCAGGCGAACGTCCGGCCCGCGCGATCGCTTCGACCAGCGCCCGACCCGCGACGGGCCCCCATCGGGCCTCGACGACGTCCCGCCCGACACTCGGGAGCAGGGCCAGCCGGGTGAACGCGACTTCGGCGGCGGGCCAGAGGAGGCCGTCCTCGAGCGTCGTCGGAGCGTAGTCCCACGGACTCTTCGACACCGGGAGCAGGGCCGCCTCGTCGGATTCCGCGAGCTTCATCCACGCCTGCGCCGCCGCCACCGGATCGGGCTCCTGACCCGCCACGCCCGCGAGCAACAGACCGGCACTCGCGTCGAGACGGGTCGCATGCCCGGACGGATCTCCCTCGATCGTCGAGAGTACGAAGGGCAGCGGAGGATTCGGCTCGAGCGGATCGGCGCGGGCCGGAGCGGGGTCGTCGCCCGCGCTGCAAGGACGCGTGCCCCCCGCGAGCGCGACCGCGGCGAGCCCGATCGCGACGACGAGGCGCGACGGAACGGAGCCCGGAATCCGCACGGAGAAACGCTACCACGACGGCCAACGGCCGCGCGCCGCCACGATCCCGGCTCACCGGACCGTGAATCCCGTCCGGGCGACGTCGTTTCCGAGCGCGCGCAACTCCTCGGGAGTCAGTCGATCGAGCTGGGGGAGGAGTTTCTTCGTCGCGTCGATCGCGGGGTAGCGATCGGCCGCCGCGTACAACCTGCGGAGCAGCGCCTCGACGACGGCGCGGTAGCCGCGCTCGTGCGCTTCGGGCGTTCGTTCGAAGTTCGGAAGCCCGCTGACGAGATCGACGAGGGCCAGATCGGGATCCCGCGCGTCGCGCATCGCAGCCAACTGTGCGCGCCCCTCGAGCCGCGCCTCGACGCGCCCCAACGCGAAGCCCTCGGATGCGAGGAGCGACGCGCTCGAAGGCAATCCCGCGACGATGGGGAGATGGCGCTCGAGATCGAGCACGTGGCCGAACTCGTGGGCGCGCAACACGTGGAACGACCCCCACCGATCGCGATCCGCGCGCGCGAGGTACCGACGCACCAGCCGCAGCGTCAACCCCTGCGTTTCGTCCATCGAGAAGACGCCCTCGATCCCGTCGGGGGCGCTCGGATTCGCGCTCGCCTGATCGAGCAGGGGTCCGATCGTCGGATCGATCAGGAGCGCCGATCGCAGCGCGTGATCTTCGCGGCGCGACGCGTCGGCGTCGAGCCAGACACCGTCGGGAAGCGCCGCGCCGGAGAGCGATCCACCCTGGAAATCGACGAAGCTGCGGATCTCGCGGTCGTAGCCGATCGCGACGTCGTGGTGAAAGAGCAGCCCCTGCGTGCGGACGGTGGCGGCGGGAGCGAGCGATGCGAGGGAGAGCAGGATCAACTCAGGTGGCTTGCCGTCGCGCTGTCCGGCCAGCAGATACTTGCCGAAGCGCCGAAAGTGCGCCGTGACGGGTGAGGTCGTTCGAACCGAGTGATCGAGCCACTCTCCGAGCAACGGCACGCGTCGAAGCCCGAGCGCCGGTTGCGCGAACGCCGAAGCGGAAGCCTCGTCCAGATGCTCGCGCGCGAGATCCCGTACGATCCCGAGCAGCGCGGCCAGCGTCGGCGGCTTGCGCCCCTCCGCCGGCGCTCGATATCCCTCCTCCACGGCGCGGCGAATCGCGCGTTCGAACGCGATCTCGCGTACGCACGACGCACGCAGCGCGAGCGCGTCCGCCCCCGATACCCCGTCGAGAAGTGCGGCCGCGTCATCTACGGCCCCGACCCGTACGAGTGCGACCGCGACCCCGACGACGGCGGATGCGGCCGAAGCAGGCGTTCGCCGGGGCAATGCGGCGGCGAGACGCAGGAGCCCGTCCCACGCGGATCGCAACTCGTTCTCGGGATCGACGATGACGTCGGTCGGAACGGCGCCGCGAAGCAAGTCGACCGCGGCGCGTACGTCGCCCGAGCGGAACAAGAGCGTGCGCAGGCGCCGATCGATGGGAACCGGATCGGCACCCCGGGCGATGGCCGAGCGGTATCGCGATTTCGCCGACTCGGCGTCACCGGATCGTTCCGCAACCAGACCGAGCAGGGCGTCCACTTCGGCGCTCCGCGTCGGTGCCGCCGACAACCAGGTCGCGACCTCCTTCACCCGCGCTTCGACCACGGGGCCGGGGTCCTCGCGAAGAAAGTCGGCCACGCGGCGCGCAGATCGCGGGCTCGCCGGTTGCAACCGGAGCGCTGACAGCGCCGAAAGCACGGCCTCGTCCCGACGACCTCGGCGGGACGCAATGCGAGACAACCAAGCGGGCGGACGCGGGTCCGCGGGGTCGATCGACGCGGCGGCGTCGGCCAGTTCCGCGGCCTCTCTACCGCGGTCCGCCTCGAGTGCCTCCCGCGCGGCGACGAGGTAGGCCTCGCGCCGGACGAATGCGGGGCCGAGCGCGGCGGCGCGGCGCGCGTGATCGAGCACGGCACTGGACGACTGTCCGGCTTCGGCGAGTGCCATCGCGGCTTCGAGGTGCGCCCACGCCGCCGCCGGACTGGAAAACGCGCGCCCGATCGACGCGAGACGGGCGACGGGGTCACGACGGGCATGTGCGCGCAGGACGTCGGCCATCGGACCGTCCGGGAGCGCATCGGTCAGCACTCGGGCGTCATGGGCACGCGCGCGCGAGGCGTAGAGGTCGATCAGGAGCCAGGAACGCTCCGGCGCGTGCACGTCGATGCCCCCGGCGGACTCGAGCGTGGCGACACCTTCGGCCGTGCGAAGGGAACGAAGCAACACCTCCGCGCTCGCGACGTCACTCGGCCAACCGCCCAGGTCGGCGCCGGGCGTGGCTCGGTCGCCGCCCCCTCGTGCTCCGCCGTTGGACCGACAGGCGGTGCCGAGGACCACGCATGACCAAAGCACGAGGGCGCGGCGCACGCCGGGAGCGTATCCGAGCGCCCCGTCGGACCGCCCTTCCCGTCGCTCGAGAGGCCCGTTCGTTTTTCGTTTGCCTAACGTACGTTCGTGTCCTATCCTGTTGCCGTTCTGTAAGGTTTTCCCCTACGAGACTCACCTCACCCGAAGTGAGCCCTCTTCGCCGGAGTCCCGATGATCACCGCCGTACATGCCGCCGTACATGCCGCCGTTCATGCCCCCAGTGCCCGTTCCTCGACCGCATTCGCGTTCCCCGGGCTGCCTGCTCCCCTCTGGCGGCTCGTCTGGCGCGAAGCGTCGACCCTGCTGACCGTCGTCGCGGCGCTCGTGCTCGCCGTCTTCGCGTGACACGACGTCCGCGTCCCGCGTCACGTTCCGCCCTGGTTCCCACCCCTGGTTCCCGCGCCTGGTTCCCACCCCTGGTTTCCGCCTCGGGTTCCTTCGTCGTCTCGTCGTGCCCGAACGCCGGGCTACGGTCTCCCCAAATCCCAACCGATCAACACCCTACGGAGGGCCGCACCATGAACTACACCCCGAAGCAGCTTCAGATCATGTCCTTCATCCAGGACTACCGACGCACCAAGGGCACCGCGCCCACACTCGAGGAAATCGGGCAATCGCTCGGGATCCATCGCGTGACGGTGCATCAGCACGTCGGTGCGCTCGTGAAGAAGGGCGCGGTCCAAAAGCTAGCGCAGCGTTCGCGCTCGATCGAGATTCTCGATCGCGACTTCCTGCCGCGTCCGACGTTCCCGCTGATGGGGCGGATCGCCGCCGGTCGGCCCATTGAGGCCGTCGAAGACGCCGAACAGTTCACGATCGATGAACTGATGCCGTTCGATCCGGGGAACACGTTCCTCCTCCGCGTGTCGGGTCAGTCGATGATCGACGATCACATCGCCGACGGCGATCTCGTGATCGTGGAACCTCGCAACGCGGCGCGTGATGGCGAGATCGTCGTCGCGATCGTGGATGGCGACGCGACGTTGAAGCGCCTCTACCGCGACGGACCCGAGATGTACCGGCTGCAGCCGGCCAACGCGGCGATGAGCCCGATTTTCGTGCGGCCGCCGCAGAAGCTTGAGATCCGCGGCGTCGTGCGCGGCGTGCTACGTCGATACGGGTAACGGGCCGACGGCCAGCACCCGTTGGCCACTCGAGGACCACCCGTTGACCGCTTGAGGACCACCACTCGGGGGCGTGACGGGCTCGTGCGGCGAGCCCGTCACCGCTCGATCAGTTGCGCATTGGCAATCAGTCGCTTGCCACCGCGGAGAAACTCGAGCGCGACGACGGCCCCGGCCTTCTTGGCCCAGATCGTGCGAAGCAGGGGCCCGCGCGAGGGCGTCGGCAGCCCGTCGACCGACAAAATGACGTCACCTTCCTGAAGGCCCGCCTTGCGTGCGGGCGACTCCGTCGCAAATCGTGTCACGTAGAGTCCGCCGCCGCCGGGCAGCCCGAGCGACTCGAGCGGAGAGGCCGCCCGCACGACGATGCCGAGTGTCGGGCGCACGATCGTGCCGCGGGCCCTCAACTGGATCGCCGCTTCGATGACGACGTCGATCGGCACGGCGAAGGCGATGCCCTGATTGCCGCCGCTGCGGGACAGGATCGCGGTGTTGAGTCCGATGACGCGGCCATTGGCGTCCATCAAGGGACCGCCGCTGCTGCCGATGTTGATCGCTGCATCGGTCTGGATGTAGTCCTCGTACCCGTTCGGATTGACGACGTCGGATCGTTCGAGGCCGGAAATGATTCCGACCGAGAACGATCGGGGCAGGCGATAGGGGCTTCCCCCGGCGAGCACCCACTGCCCGCGACGAGCGAATCGCGGATTTCCGATCGGCAACGGCACCAGCCCGCCGGCCTCGATCTTGAGGAGCGCGACGTCGACCATCGGATCGCTGCCCCGTTCGACTGCCGGAAACCAGCCTCGGCCCTCGATTTCCACGAGAATCTGTTTGGCACCTTCGGTGACGTGGCGATTCGTGAGAATCCACCCGTCGGCCGACCAGACGAAGCCGCTGCCGACGTTGTCGTCGCCGGCGGAGCGCTCTCCCGGTTCGGGCACGTCACGCACGCGGGCGAGGTAGTTGTGTACGTGGACGACCCCGGGAAGAGATCGCTCGACGACCGAAACGAAATCGGGAGGACTCCCCGGCCCCGGCTCCGCGTCGACCTTCGCGCCGCCGCGCAGCACGGCCCCGGCCCCGAGGCCCACGACGAGGAGTGCGATCGAGGCGAGTACGTTCCTTCGACGCATGCATGACTCCATGGACCGCGCGACCCGCGAGCCTAGTGCCTGGGCGCGGAAATTTCGCATCGGGAATCGACGTGGGGCCGACCCTCGGGCGTCGCGGGGCGCTTTCCTGAGTCGACGTCGGGAGTGTCCGTCGGATTCGAACCGCCGCGACGGTTCATTCGTCGACGGGACCCGCGTCCGACGACGTGCCGGGTGCGACGGCGCCGTACTCTTCGAGCTTGCGGTAGAGCGTCCGGAGTCCGATTTTCAGGATGCGCGCGGCGGCGGTCTTGTTGCCACCCGTCCGTTCGAGCGTATCGAGGATGACGACCCGTTCGGCCTCGGGGAGTGGCGTCCCCACCGGAATGCGGATGACGTCGGATTCAGGCAGATCTTCGACACGCTGTCGCCCCCCCACCTCGGCGGGGAGCGAATCGACGCCGATCTCCGCCGAATCGGACAGGACGACCGCCGCCTCGACGAGGTTCTCGAGCTCGCGCACGTTGCCGGGAAACTCGTACCCCGACAGCAGATGTCTCGCTTCCGGCGTGAATCCGGTGGTCGTGCGACCATGGCGCTCGGAGTAGATCTTGCGGAAATGTTCGGTCAACAGGCGCACGTCGCTTCGTCGCTCGCGCAAGGGCGGCATGCGAATCGTCACCACCTTCAGCCGGAAGTAGAGGTCCTCGCGAAACTGACCCTTGCGCACGCGCGCTTCGAGGTCGGCGTTGGTCGCGGCGACGAGCCGGACGTCGACGCGCGAGGGACGGTTCTCACCGACGCGCTCGACCTCGCGGGTCTGAAGCACCCTCAGCAGTTTCACCTGGGTATGAAGCGGGATCTCGCCCACTTCGTCGAGGAGGAGCGTTCCGCGATCGGCCGCACGAAAGCGACCCTCCCGATCGGCGACCGCGCCGGTGAACGAACCCTTCACGTGGCCGAACAGTTCGCTCTCGAGCAGTCCTTCGGGAAGCGCGGCGCAATTGATCTTGACGAAGGGGCCGCGACTGCGGGCGCTCACCGCATGGAGCGCTTCGGCGACCAGTTCCTTGCCGGTGCCCGACTCGCCCAGGATCAGGACCGTCGCGTTCGTCGGCGCGACCTTCGCGACCGTTCGGAACACCTCCTGAATGGCGGGCGACTCGCCCACGAATCCCTGCCGCCAGACGCCGTCGCGGGAGAGTGATTCGCGCAACCCCTCCGACGCCTCGGTCTCTTCCCGGGCCCGCAGCGCCGATTCGACGACGGCCCGAAGCCGCGGGAGATCGAGCGGCTTCTCGAGGAAGTCGTACGCTCCCTCGCGCAGCGCGCGCTTGGCCTTCTCGATCGTCCCGTACGCGGTCATCACGACGACCGGGGTGCGCGGGTGGAGGCGCTTGACCTCGGGTAGAAGGTCCATCCCATCGCGCCCTTCGGGCAGCACCACGTCGGTCAACACGACGTCGAACGTCTCGTTGCGCAGCGCCTCGATGGCCACGTCGAAGTCTTCCGCGAGGCGGACCTCGTACTTCGCACGGAACACCTCGCCCAGCGCCTCGCGCGCGTTCGGCTCGTCCTCGACGATCAGCATGCGGGGCATCGGTCACCGTCTCCGGTCAGGCGTGCGGGGACCCTCGGCGCGGCGTACTTCGGCGGCATCCGCGGCACCGCGCGACCACGCGCCCGACGGCTCGACGGGTAAATGGACGACGAAACGGGAACCACCGCCCGGGCGATCGAGTACCTCGAGTTCGCCTCCGTGGTCGTGGATCGCGCGCTGAGCCAGCGGCAGGCCGAGTCCGGTGCCGCCGCGCTTGCGGGTGAAGAACAATTCGAACAGCCGAGGCCGATCTTCCGGCGGGATGCCGGGCCCGTCGTCGTCGACGACGATGACGGTGCTGTGCGGATCGTCGCGGGTCGTCACGACCACGTGCCCCCCCTCGACGACGGCCTCGAGCGCGTTTCGCACGAGGTTGTGGAGCGCCCGCTCGATCCGGACCGCATCGAGGCTCAACAGGCGGCGCGATCCCGGAACGTGCGTGAGCGACGCCCGCGCCCGATCGGCCTTGCCCCGGAGCAATTCGACCGTACGGGCCACGATCGGATCGACCATCCGTGGTTCCCTCGCGGCCGGCCCGCCGCGACTGACTTCGAGCAGGTGGGTGACCAGTTCGTCCATCCGGCGCATCTCGGCGATCATCGTGTCGGTCTTGCGGAGCAGATCGTCACGCGATGCCGCGGGATCTTCGAGGCGTTCGCGCAGCAGCTGCAGGTTCAACGACAACGCGTTCAGGGGATTGCGGACCTCGTGAGCGATGCCCGCCCCCAGATCCTCGACGGCGTCGCTGCGAACGCGGAGCAACCGCCTCTCTTCGGCGCGGACGCGCTCGGTGATGTCTTCGACCGCGAGCACGGCGCCGAGCACGTCGTGACCCGCCCCGGGCCCCTCGAGCGGAGACAGCGTCACCCGGACGACGCGATCGCCCATCGGGTGCCGGGGACGCTCGACGGTCACCCGGTCTTCGAGCACGCGGGCGAGATCCCCCTCCCAATCGAGGTTCTTGTCGTCACGAAGCGCCGGCAGCACGTCGAGCAGCGGGCGGCCGAGCGCCTCGGCCTTCGAGAGCCCGCGCGCCTCCATCGCCCGGTTCCAGACGATGACCCGGGCGCCGCGATCGACGGCCGCGATCTCGACGGGAAGCGCGTCCGACAGCTGCTCGAGCGCGAGCGCGTAGTCGCCTTCGGAGACGACCCGGACGAGCCAGGTGGAATAGACGTGGAACCAGCGAGTCACGATCGGATCGTAACCGTTGTCTTGGAGCCTGTCGGAGAAGCGCTCTGCTACGCCCGACGATCCTCTCGCTACGGCCGAATTGCTCGGCCGAAACGCCCTGCGAAGGGATAGGAACCCGCCTCGGGCGTTTCGGCCTGTGCTCTTCGGCCTCGCTTCGGTCTCGT
>JANNRO010000054.1:0-15052 GCA_031401505.1 Planctomycetia bacterium | reverse complement strand
GACCACGAGCAGCGCGTTGTCCGGGAATTCGCCGAACACGGGCGTGAGCGTCAACTTCGTCGTCAGTTGATCCTGGGAGAGCGTGAACGTCGAGCGCACGCGGCGGGCGGGCGTCGTCGCGGTGCCGCTGCCCCACGACGTCGGCGTGCTCGGCGTCTGGTCGGCGTTGGGAACGAAGCCGTTCGTGACGTCGCCCGTCGCGTACTGGAAGAACAGGACCGTGTTCTCGTTGACCGTGCAGGGGTTCAAATTCTCGCTGAACGTGATCACGACGGTGTTGCCCTGCTGAACCATCACCGGGGCCGAAATCGCGGGCGGCGCCTGGGGATAGGCCTCGTCGACGGGCGTCGTCGAGACGACCGTCGGCGACGTCGAGGGAATCTGGTCCTCGAAGAGTTGGGGATCGGTGATCAACCGGGTGTGGAAAAGCGCGTTGATCGTCGACTGCAGCGGTTCGCCGGCCAGGTTGCGGATCGCGAACTCCTCGGGCGAGCCGACCAACGTCACGCGGTAGTCGATGTTGGGCTGAAAGCCGCCGTCGGAGAGATCGCAGAGACCGGGCAACTTCGGCTCGAAAAAGACGGTCGAGCCCTGGATGATGAACTTGCCGAACACCTGCGAGCCGAAGAGCGCGCCCGATCGCACCTGAATCGAGTCAGGATTGACCGAATTCGGGTCGATCGCGCTGCTGAACCGGAATTCGAGCGTGCGGTTCAAGGGCACGTTGTCTTGCGCCGCCTGCAAGAAATCGACGAGCACGACGCCTTTCAGCGTGTCCCCCGTGCCCGTTCCCCCACCTCCGCCGCAGCCCAAGGCCGTCAGCGACGAACCGAGGACGACGAGCGCCGCCATGGAACGGACGGCGGTCGCGCCGAATCGCAAGGTGTCGCGACCGCTCAAACGCCGAGACTTGCGAGCCATGGGACACGGCCTCCATCAGATCACGTGCGTCCCGCCGTCAGGGGCCAAACGACTGGCCAACAGACCCGGGACTTATGACCTGATTTAACCGTATCCAGATCCGTCAAGCAAGCGGGACTTCCCGAATGTTTTCACATGCGTTCAAGAAAACTTCCTAACTACCGTATACACAGTCACTTACAACATTTACAGTACGTCTTCACCTCGAACGATCGTTCGCCCTTCACCGAGACCACACCCCCCGAACTTCGCTTGTACGCCCTGCTGCGGTTCGCCCCCCCGGTCCGCTCCGGTTCTATCCGGCTCCTTTCCGGTTCCAGGTCCGCTCCGGGTCCGGGTCCGAATTCCTAGGGCCGAATCCCCCTACTCGGCGCGGGCGCCGGCGCAGAACCGCGCAAGCGAGGCACGCCTGTCGCGGCCTGCTGCGGCCGCGAGGGCGTGCATCGCGCAGCCCGGTTCGCGCCCGCGCCCGCGCCCCTACAGGTCGCGCGTGTTTGCGACGGCGGTCGTCGTTTGTGCGGGAACGCGCCCCTTGGCCGCCTGCTGCTCGACCGTCAGGTGAATCCAGACCTGTCGCGAGCCGGACGGGCCGGTGACCTTCACTTCGAAGCCGTGGGGTGTCCACGTGGCGATTGGGTCGGCCGTGAACATGGGCATGCGCACCTTGCTCGTGACGTCGGTCCGGGCAATGGCCATGTTGCCGGCGACGAGGCGACCGCCGTACGACACGTTCAGGTCCTCGGGGATCGACGACACGGCCGTCGGAGTCGCCGAGATGTTTCCCGTGCCGTCGATCGCGTAGAAGGACGACGCGACGGGCCCGGTCGGATCCCAGAGATAGTCGACGCCGAATCGTGCGTAGAGGTCCTTGACGACCTGGGTCTTTTCGGCCGCGGGCGTGATCCCCGAGACTTGCGTGTAGTTGGGATAGGCGTCCCCGCGCCACTCGACGAGTTCGACGGCGGGCGGACCGCCGGCCACGACGGTCTTCGTGCTGAGCGCCAGGTAGATGCACACCAGCCGGTAGGTATCGACCGAGCGCATCTTCTTCGACGCCTTGACGGCGACCGCCCGGTACGGGTCTCCCTCGCGGAGGAAGAGGAGGCAGTTGCCGGTCTGGGGCGTGCCCGCGACGTCGGGCCCCATCGGATTCACTTCGTCCACGGTGGGCAGACGCGCACCGGAGAGCGGCGGGAACCGCGTACGAGAAAGCTTGGCGAGGTAGGCGTTGCCGATCGTGTCGTTTTGATAGAGCTTGCGGCTCATGCAGACGAGGTCGCGGATGCGGTCCGTCGACTGCTGGCCCCGCTCGGTCGTGTTGCGCACCGCCCGCATCGTGCGCTCGGTGTCGATCACGCCCGAGACGGTCCGTTCGATGACGAGCGTCATCAGGGCCACGACGACCGTCACGATGGCCGCCTCGATGATCGTGAATCCTGCCTCGCGGCGGGCCCGCGCGCCGGATCGGACCTGGGCGCCGGATCGCGGATCAGCGGTTGACATAGATCTTCTCCTGGTGATACGCGAAGTGGAGCGGCTCGCTCTTGCGGTACGCCTCGATGCGGATGACGTACGTCCCCTCGGGATACGCCGCCGACGGCGTCGACCAGGTCCACGACTCGTCGCCCGTGATCGTGTCGGCGACCGTCTTCGCCGGATCCGCGACCCCCGCGCCGTTGAGCGGGAGTTTCTCGAGTTCGGCGGCGGTCCCGTCCTTCATGTTGAGCCAGGTCGAGCCGCCGTCCCTCGAGTAGTAGAGGACGTAGGCGAGGTCGCTCTCGAGTTCGGTGAACGTGTTCGAGTAGCTGGTCGTGTACTTGATGCCGTCCCAGCGCTTCCACTCGACCTTCCACTGGATGGGCACCGTCACCGGGTTGCTCAGTTCGGTCACGATCGTCGGGCTCTTGATCTGGACGCGGGGGAGTTGCTTCACGCGCCCCGTCCCCGAGACGCCGCCCGCGAGGAAGCCGTGGGTCAGCGTGAGCAGCGCATAGCGTGCGATGAACGCCGAGCCCGACTCGGTCGTCTTGTCGATGCCGTTGACCACGATCAGGCCCGCCCGAGGCGAGGCGCCGGGCTCGACGAGGCGCACGAGGCTCGAGCCCGTCTGACCGTTCGCGTGGTTGTAGAAGTTGACGACGTTCGAAGCCGTGTAGCGCGGATACTCCGTCGTGTACGAGAACTCGTCCGGGTCGCCGCCGTCGACACCGACCGCGAGGCCGAACGGACGGCTGATCCCCGCCGTGGTCGGAAGCGGGAAGTTGTAGTTGGTCGCCAGCTGCGGACCGTCGCCGGTCAGCGAACCGGTCTGTCCGTCGGCGTACTGGTGGTGAAACGTCGAGCCGCTCGAGCCGACGTTGAAGATGGACGTCGAGCCCTCTTCCGCGGTCCGTGCGATCGACGCCGCCAGCAGCGTCCCCACGGGCTGCTGCGTGCTCGTGATCTGCCCGCGCCCGGTGTTCTGGTACGTCAGCGCGGCCGTACCGACGGCGGCGGTCAGGTTGCCGTTCGGACGCCACTGCGTGGCGTATGCCCCGTCCTGGTAGAGCTCGCCC
This sequence comes from Planctomycetia bacterium, assembly GCA_031401505.1. Taxonomy (GTDB): domain Bacteria; phylum Planctomycetota; class PLA2; order PLA2; family JAEUHO01; genus JANNRO01. The sequence goes on along the minus strand of JANNRO010000054.1, from coordinate 11,576 downwards.
ATCCAGGGTTTGCTCCACCAGTAGCCGCCGCTGCGGATCGACGCGGCCGCGCCGTTGGCACTGCGGACGAGGCGCTGTCCCGGGCTGTTGCTCGCGATCGTGTCCTCGAAGCGGCTGCCCGCGACCCCGTAGGGCGTGCCGTCGACCGGAATCGAGCTCGCAAAGCCGTTGGCCGAGTCGTAGCCGATGTCGCCGCCGACCGAGAGGTAGAAGTACGAGAAGCCGGTCAGCGTCGTGTAGATGGCCTCGGTCTTGACGATCGAGTTGCGGACCCACTGCATGAACCGGGGGGTATCGAGCTGGTTGCGCCCCTCCCAGAGAGGCTTCATGCGGGCGGTATCGAACGCGAGCCAGTTGCTCTGCGCGTTGCCGTTCGTGTTGAAGTTGTCGAAGTACCAGTTGTAGCCGTTCGGGAAGTTCGCACCGTACCGGTCGAGGTCGGCGTACGGGCAGTGGCGCGGATCGCCCTGGAACTGATAGCGCTCGGAGAACGGCACGGTCGTCACCGCCCCGTGGAAGTAGCTGTACGCCCGCGAGACGTTCGCCGGCTGGTTCGTGACCGGCCACATCGTGCCCGTCGTCTTGTCGTATCCGATGCGGGTCTCGAGCGTCAGGACGCGGTCGATCGCGTCGCCGTTGTTGAGCCCGAGACCGGTCTCCCATCCCTTCCTGACCTGCGCGAGCGGCATCTCGATCGTCCAACGAGCGGTGTTCTTCGGCACGTTGGCGGTCGTGACGGCGAGATCGCGCTCGAAAGCCGGCGCCGTCGACGAGGCCGTGTTGATCATCGGGCAGGGGATGTACTCGAGGTCGTAGAGGCGCGCGGTCGTGTCGAGTCCGCGGCCGTCGGCGGTCTCGGGGGTGTAGAGCGGAGTGCCGTAGAGTTCGACGACCGTCTGGGGGACGCCCGGGACCGACGTCGTGTCCCACGCCACGCGGGCCCACATCTCGCCGCGTGTGAAGCCGCCGTCGTAGACGCCGTTGCCGTTGTTGTCGAACGTCAACGGCTCCGCCGGCGTGTAGGTGCCGTTCGTGTTGACGTCCTTGAAGGGCTCGCCGTACCCCGTGACGTAGGCCGTCTGCGTGGCGGGATTGACGTTGTCGATCGTGGGGTTCCAGGCCCGCCACGGCAGGATGGCCACCGTCGGACCGTCGCGCAGGCCGTTGGCATTCTTGTCCCAGAAGGGCTCCGCCGCGTCCCACTTGCCGTTCGCATTCGTGTCCGTGTAGACGTCGGAGGGGACGGCCTTCGAATAGATCGTGTCGCCGTTCAGGTCCGTGAACGTCTCGTCGGCGGCCGTGCGAAGCCCGTTCCCGTCGAGATCCTGGAACGCCTCGCCCGCGTTGTAGGCGAGGTTTCCGTTCTGGTCGAAGTACGGCTCGTTGCGGTTGCGGATGCCGTCGCCGTTGCCGTCGTTCAACGTCTCCGGGTAGATGCTCGCGTTGGCGAACGCCGAGTACGTGTCGGCGGTCCCGTTGCCGTCCGCGTCGATGCCGCCCTTCAGGCGCTTGATCCAGAGCGACGGCGTCGAGGGGTTGTTGGGCGTCGCGGCGCAGTTGTTGCCCGGGATCGAGATCGTGATCGGAACGCCGGCATCCGTGTGGAGGGTGTCGCCGTTCCAGTCCTGGAACGGCTCGGTCAGGTCACGCACGCCGTTCTTGTTGAGATCGGTGTAGGGCTCCTGCTGCGTCATGATCGGCGTCGTGCTCGGAAACTCCGTCTTGTAGGCGTAGACGCGCCAGCGCGGGATGTCGGAGTTGACGTCGCTGCCCGCCGTGCGGCGGGGCCTCAGACGCTCGGGATGGGTCACGGCGCGCCAACCCGGCAGGGTGTCGGGCGACTTCGCCGCGTCGCTGTAGTTGCGCACCGCGGGCATCGGCAGGAGTTCGCCGTGCAGGTTCATCAGGATCGCGTTGTGGAACTTGTCGGGCGACGCGATCATGCGGTCGAGCAGCAGGCGCCATGACGGGGTGTCGTCGGTGTCGAGACCGGCGGCCACGCGCTTCTTGAACTTCGCGTCTTCGTCGGGCCAGCGCATGCAGTGGTTGAACTGGTCCGACATCGCGTACGGGACCGGATTGTGGACGTTGAAGGCCCCGTCGCTGTTGGCGTCGGTGAACGACTCGCCCGTGTCGCGGAGGCCGTTCGAGTTCGCGTCGATGAATGCCTCGGACGCGGCGTAGCCGTTCGCGAACGAGGGCGCGAGGACCCCGTCGACGTTGACGCGCGAGCGCATGTTGCCCGGCACGTAGTAGCGGGCCGAGGAACTTCCGACGGGCATGGAACCGGGGTAGGTGTAGGCCCACGGCGTCGCGTCGGTGCTGATGCGCGTCTCGTTCGTGTAGGGCGCGTACTGCTCGTCACGCCCGTAGCCCGACGTCGTGATCCAGTGGACGCGGAACTCGAGCCCGGGATTGCGCGCTTCGAGGTCGGACAGCGTCGCATCGATGAACGGCTTGATCGAGTCCATGTAGACCCACCAGCCCGGCGTGTTCTCGAGCGCGAGGAGATAGACGTCGTAGACCTGGGTGGTCGGGAACGCGTCGCCGACCGTGCGCACGACCGAAGAGACCTCGGCCATCTGGTCGCCCGGCATCGCCTGACCGGGGCGGTGGCGGAACATGCGCACGGTGCAGATGCGCAGGTCGCGCGTCACGACGCCGGGGAACTTGCGCACGGTGATGCGCCGGAACCAGCGCCACTCCGAGAGATCGGCGACGTTGCCCGAGAGCGGGTGATCGGGAAGGACGAACTGGCCGGGGTTCGCCGGATCGGGGCAGATCGTCAACGACGCCTGCTGCGAGACGCCGTCGTCGAAGCCGTCGAGATCGGCGGCCACCTGTCCCTCGCCGCCCTCCACGTAGGCACGGAGTTCGGACAGGATCGACATGGCCTTCTCGCGGGCGTAGACCGTGTCCTTCGAGTGGTCGGCCGTCTGTGCGGCACGCGCGATGTAGGCGACGCCGGCCATGCCGATGACGGCGATGACCGAGCCCGCGATCAGCAGTTCGATGAGGGAGAACCCGCGCGGGCGACGGCGCGCGCCGACGTCGGCGACTCCGGAGTCGGGACGAGCAGCAGTCAGCGATCGGGACATCACGCGGAACCTCCGGCAGGGCGAGACGGGACGGGCGCCGCGAGGGCGGCGAGCGGGACCGCGATCGGGATCGCGGCGGCGGGAATTCGGGATCGCAAGGCGTTCACGGGCTTCGCTCCGGCGTTACGGGGGCAGGCTGTTGCCGAGCGCCGTCGGGAGATTTCCCCCGGGGAGCGTGCGGCCCGACTTCTGCATGCGGATCAGATCGCCCTCGTCGGCCGTTCCGTCGGGAAGGAGCCGCGCGGGCTGGTAGGGCGAGGTCGAGAAGCGGTACTGCCCCATCGTCTTCAGGACGAGCGAGATCATGCCGCCGTCGTAGTTCAATTCGCTGTAGTCGCCGCCCGTTCCGGCGATGTCGACCGAGCCGGTCACGATCACCGTGCCGCGGAGGTAGACCGGCGCGCGGATCTGGAGGTTGCCCTGGACGTAGAGCACGCCGTTGAAGAACGAGTTGCTGCTGGCGGCCAGCGTGCAGTTTCCCGCGACGACGACGACGCCCGTCCCGCGCAGCGGCATCGCCGCGTCGAACGTGATGTTCCCTTCCATCACGTGCAGCGTGTAGTCGCCGATCGGCGACGGAAAATTCGCCACGTTCGTGTATGAGCCGTCGGACATGGCCTTCAACTCGGTCAGGCTCACGCCGAAGACCAGCGCGACCGTGTCGTTCCACGGAAGCGGCACGGTGCCGTTCGCCGGCGTGCCGGTGATCTCGCCGCCGAGCGACGGGCTCCCGGTGCCCGTCGGACCGATCAGCCCGCTCTTCAAGCCGCCGGTCAACCGCGATCGGTTGCCGAGCACGACGGTCGAGAGCGTGCGGGCACAGACGGCGGCCGTCGCAGGCGGGACGATCGCGAGCCGCCGGATTTCGGCCGCGAGCCGGGTGCTCGCGATGCGCTGGTTGGGTCCCGCGCCCAGCGCCTGAAGCTGGTCGGGGCGGTTGTAGACGGTCCCGACGCTTTCGAGCCGCCAGACCGTCCCCGCGCCCGAGAGACCGCGCTCCGCGCTCACGTCGCGCGTCTCCGTCGAGGGGTCGCGTTTGCCGCTCGAATTCGTGTCCGTGTACGACTCGCCGTAGTCGTAGAGCCCGTTCGCGTTCGCGTCGACCCACGTCTCGGCGAGCTTGGTCTTGCGGACCTCGTAGCGGCCCCACAGGCTCGGGAGGATCTCGTAGTCGCGCGCCAATCCGATCGACGCGTCGTCGGTCTCGTTGATCGCGGGGATGGCCGCGAGATTTCGGACGGGCGCGAACGTCGCGACCGGCTGCGTCGTCTGGCGGCGAAACCAGGCATACGCGTCGACCAATCCGGCCTCGGCGACCGAGCGCGCCTGCATCTCGGCTCGGAATCCCGACGTCCCCATCGTCCGCATCGCGATGAAGGTATTGGTTCCGGAGAGGATCACGCCGGAGATCACCATCGCGGCGAAGAGGGCCCAAATGAGCGCAATACCCTGGGTGGCCCGACGAAGGGAGCCGGGGCTCGGAACCAGCGCGATGCCTTGGGCGGCTCGACGAAGGGAGCCCTTGCGCGGGCGCAGCGAGCGACGGAACGGCCGGACGAAGTCCGAGCGCAAATGAAGGGTCACGGCGGTTCCTCGCGGAACCCACCAAGCCCGATCTCACAAGGCCAAGTGAAGCCTAGCCCTGCTCGGTACGAGCGACCACCGACCCGGTCCTTGGACCGGGTTCATGAGTCGGAGGGGGTTCCGTCCTCCGACCACGCCGAAGCGCTATCGGCGATCCCCGGTGTCTCGCTGAACGTCTCGCCGGATCCCCATCGTGTGTCCCGAACGGTAGACGAACAGGGGAGCCCGATCCCCGGCGTCGGACTCGATTCCCGTCCCGGCCCCATTCGGGCCGGATCAGCATTCGAGTCCGAGGATCGCGGAGCCCGTTTCGGGCCGCTGGTCCCACCAGTTCGCCCGCCCGTGCCCCCGAACCGTGCCCTCTATCGGTCGAACGCCGCGGCCGCGATCCGCGCGTGAATCTCATCGAGTCCGTCGGTCAGTGAAGCGGGGCCCGGCTGGAGAATCGTCGTCGGCGAGACCTCGAACACCCGACCCGATCGCACGGCGGGCAGTGCGTCCCACCCGGGTCGCGCGCGGATCGCGCCAAGGTTCACGGCCTTCCCGCACCAGGAAGCCAGAATCACGTCGGGTCGCGTCGCGATCACGTCGTCCGAAGTCGCGATCCGGTCCTTCGCGGCGTGTCCGATGGCGCGCGCCGGATGGACGTAGGTCCCGCCCGCGACTTCGACCAGCTCGGCGACCCAGCGGATGGCGGTGATCAGCGGATCGTCCCACTCCTCGAAGTGGACGCGCGGTCGCCGCGGGAAGTCGGCCGCACGCGCGGCCACGGCCTCGAGATGCGCGCGCAGTTCGACGACGAGCGCCTCCGCCCGCGCCTCGAGCCCGACCAGCGCCCCCACCGCGTGGACGACGCCCAGGATCTCGGCCACCGAACGCTGGTTGAAGATCACGACGCTCATGCCGCGCCGCGCGCACTCGGCCGCGATGTCGGCCTGGAGATCGCTGAAGCAGAGCACCAGATCGGGACGCACGGCCTCGACGGCGGCGTAGTCGGCCTTGACGAACGCGCAGAGCCGGGGCTTTGACTTCGCCTCGACCGGGCGCTCGACGTACTTGGAAACCCCCACGACGAGGTCGCCGGCGCCCAAGCGATAGAGGATCTCGACGGTTTCCTCGGTCAGACACGCGATCCGGCGCGGCCGCGACGGCAGACGAATCGACGCCAGGATGCGATCGGTCGCGATCTCGGTCTCGTCGGCGAAGGGACGCGAGTCCATCGCGCGTCCTCAGTTCGCGGACGAAGCGCTTCGCTTCGTCCCGTCGAGTTTCGCGACGACCAGCGTGACGTCGTCGGTCTGCGGACCGGCGCCCCGGTGGCTCTCGACGGCGCGCCGCACGGCGTCGGCGATCTCGGCGGCGGAGCGCGCGACGTGCTCCTTCGCGATCCGCTCGAAGCGCTCCATGCCGAACAGGACGCCCTGCGCGTCGACGGTTTCCCAGATGCCGTCGGTCCCGAGGACGACGACGTCGCCGTCCTTGAGTCCCGTCACGTTCGATTCGGCGAAGGGAATGCCGTCGAACACGCCGGCGGGCGGCCCTCCCGCTTCGAGTTCTTCGACCCGGCCGGTCGCGGCTCGGACCACGAAGCAGCCGCCCTGCCCGGCATTGGCATAGTCGATCCGGCCCTGCGCCGAATCGAGCACGCCGTAGAAGAGCGTCATGAACTTGCCCGCGGAGGCGTCGTGGGCGAGATGGCGATTGACGACGCCCACGACGTGCGCCGGGCCCTCGTCGCCCACCGATTGCGATCGCAGCGCCGCGCGTCCGCTCGCCATCATCAGCGCCGCGCCGACGCCGTGCCCCGTCACGTCACCGATCGCGAGCGCGACGCGCCCGTCGGCCAGCGCGCGGGTGGCGGGGTAGTCGAAGTAGTCACCGCCGGTCTCGTCGCAGTAGTCGGAGAAACCCGCGACGTCGACGCCGGTCGCCTCGGGCGGGCCGGCCGGCAGGAGCCTCTGCTGGATCTCCATCGCGATCTCGAGCGCGTGCTTCAACCGGCGCCGCTCTTCGAGGCCTGCGGCCATGACGTTGAATTGTCCCGCGAGCCGCTCGAACTCGTCACCCGACGTCCACGTGACCCGCGCCGCGTAGTCGCCCTCCGCCACGCGGTTCATGCCCGCCGAGAGCGCGCGCACCGGGCGATGGATGCGGGTCGCGAAGAAGAGCGCGAGCGCGCCCCCGAGCAGCACGGCGCCGAACGCGCCGAGCGCCAGGATCGCGAGCAGGTGGCCCCGCATCGCGTCCACCGTCGAGCCGTCGACGTCGATGCCGAGGAGACCGACCGTCACGCCCGCACGGTTTCGGATCGGCGCGTACCCCGAGAGCGAGATGCCGTACTCGTCGGCACAGACGTCGTCATCGGCACACGGGCGCGCGAGGGCCCGCGCCATCGCGGCGAAGCGTCGCATGTCGTAGTCCTTGCCGATGTCCTCGTCGTTCGCGGTCAACACGAGCCGGCCGTGGTCGGGGCGAGGCGGATCGACGATCGAGATCGTGAAGACCTCGTGGAAGCCCGCATTCGCGGCCTTGATCCGCACGCCGAGCGCGTGGAGGGCCTTGTACGCGGGGTCGGCGAGCACGGCGGCGGGCGATTTCATCCCGAGCGCCGTATGGACTTCGCCGTCGATCTCGGGCGCGACCGCGCCGGTCACGGCCGTCAGCATCGTCTGGAGCCCTTCCAACTGCGACGCCCGCGCCCGCTTCCACGCGAAGTGAAGCACGATCGCCGCGGTCGCGATGGAGAGCCCGAGGAACGCCAGCGCCAGCTTCGTGCGGAACGACGCGCGGATCGTCACGACGGACGCTTCAGGCTCTGCGATCGCTTCGGGTCGGCGGCAACGGCCCGCAGGCCGTCACGGACGTAGACCTTCACCATCTTCTTGCGCCACGCGTTCTCGAAGTCGGTGTTGTCGAGCGGCTTCGCGGGCTTGTGGGAGAGATCGGCGGCCGCGCGGATGGTCTCGTCGTCCAGACGCTTGCCGAGCAGGAGCGCCTCGGCCTCCCTCGCCCGCACGGGCGTCGAGCCGACGCCGTTCAACACGATGCGCACCGACGCCACGCGATCGCCGTCGAGCTTGACGCTCGTCGCGACGCCGAGCACCGGAAAGTCGAACGCGCCGCGGCGACGAAGCTTGCCGTAGTGCGACCGGGAGTCACCCGGCGCCGGCACGAGGATGTCGGTCAGCACCTCGTCGCGTTCCTTGGCGAGCCAGGCGATCCCGTCGTCGAGGAACAGCGACTCGATGTCGAGTTCCCGTACCCCTTTGGGACTCGCAAGTCGGACGCGGGCCCCGAGCGCGATCAGGACGGGAACCGAGTCGCTCGAATTGACCGCCCAGCATCGGTCACTGCTCGGGGCGACCCAGCAGGTGTCGCCTTCGCACTTCATGCAGAAGTTGATCGCGCGGCGCCACTCGTGGTTCTGGTTGTAGTAGTTGCAGCGCGTGTCGAGCAGCACATTGCCGCCGATCGTGCCCATGTTGCGGAGCAGCGGCGTCGAGATCGAGCGCACGGCCGCGTGAAGGGCCGGGAACCGCGCGGCAAGTCCCGGGTCGCGCTCGATCGAGGCGAGCGTCGCCGCGGGGCCCAAGCGCCAACCGCCATCGGGTGTCGCGGTGACGCCGCGCAACTCCCCGACCCGTCTCAACGCCACGAGCGTCTTCGGCGTCTGGTGGCGCCGCTTCATGTTCGGGTAGAGGTCGGTGCCGCCCGCGACGACGGACGCGCCGGGGCCTTCGCTCGAGAGCATCAGCACGGCCTCGGAAACCGACGTCGGCGCCAGATACCGAAACGGCGGAAGGCGCATCATGACCGGACTCCTCCCGCGGCGGTTTCGTGTTCGGTCGCACGACCGGTCCCACCTTCGAACGGCGTCGCGACGCGCGTGACCGCGGGCATCGGGATTTCCGGATAGGACGTCGGGCCGTAGCGCTTGTCTTTCGCGGCCAGTGCCCGCAGGACCTTCTCGGGCGAGATCGGAATCTCGTCGACCCGCACGCCGAGCGCGTCGAAGACGGCGTTGGCGACGGCGGGCATCATCGGAAGCAGCGGCCCCTGCCCGGCTTCCTTGGCGCCGAACGGTCCGTTCGGATCGGGGTCCTCGATCAGATACGTCTCGATGTCGGGCATCTCGTGCGTCGTCGGGCTCTTGTAGTCGAGCATCGACGGGATCTTGTGGACGCCGAAGCGGTTGCCTCGGTACGCCATCTCCTCCATCAGCGCCTCGCCCAGCCCCATGTAGACGCCGCCCTCGACCTGACCGATGGCCAGCGTCTTGTGCATCGCGCGACCGATGTCGTGGCCGATCCAGACCTTCTTCACGTCGATCATCCCGGTGTCTTCCGACACGGCGACTTCGACGACGGCGGCGCTGTACGAGTAGGCGGGCGAGGGACCGACCCCGGCCCCGCGGAAACGACCGGCGGACGGCGGCGGGGTGTACGAGCCGACGGTGCCGAGCGTCCCCCATTTGGCTTCCCCGATGACGGCCGCTTCGGCGAACGTCATCGACGTCTTCGCGTTCGTCGGATCTTCGACGTCGAACACGCGATTCGCGGCGAACTCGAGCCGGGCCCCGGGCACGCCCGTCTTCTCGGATACGGCCTTCGTGATCAATTCGCGTGCCCTCTCGGCCGCCTGGATCGCCGCGTTGCCCATCATCAGCGTCACGCGACTCGAGTACGAGCCCAAGTCCACCGGCGTCAGATCGGTGTCGCCCGCGACGACGCGGATGTCGAGCAACTCGATGCCCAGCACTTCGGCCACGCACGCGGCCAGCACGGTGTCGGATCCCTGCCCGATCTCGGTCTCGCCGCAGAAGACGCAGACGCCGCCGCCCCGGTCGATTTTCAGTTGGACGCCGGAGTGCGGGAGCGCGTTCCAATAGATCGGGAGTCCGGCGCCGCTGATGTACGACGAGCACGCGAGGCCCAACCCCCGGCCCCGGCCGAGCTTGCCCCGCCGTTCCTTCCACTTCGAGCCCTCGACGACCTTCTCGATGCACGCGCGCAGCCCCATCGAGCCGACCTTCAGGAAATTGGCCGTCAGCGAGTTGGCCGGATGCAGCGTCGAAAGGCGCAGTTGCGCCGGATCGAGGCCGAGTTTGACGGCGATCTTGTCGAGTTGGACTTCCTGGCCGAACCGCGGCTGCGGCGTCCCGTGGCCGCGCTTGGGGCCGCAGGGAGGCTTGTTGGTGAAGCAGCGCACGCCGTCGAACTTGTAGTGCGGCACCTTGTACGTGACGGTCTGCAAGGCACCGGTGTAGTAGGTGCTCGCGACGCCGTACGAGCCGTAGGCCCCGCCGTCGAGCAGCGTCTTGCAGTGCATGCCCGTGATCGAGCCGTCCTTCTTGACGCCCGTCTTGAAGTGCATCAACACGGGGTGACGCCCGCGGTGGGTGTAGAAGACCTCCTCGCGCGTCAGCGTGATCTTGACGGGGCGATTGGTGATCATCGCGAGCTTGGCCACGACGATCTCGTGGTTGAACGGATCGCTCTTCCCGCCGAAGCCGCCGCCGTTGGGGCACGCGACGATGCGCACGCGCGAAGGCGGCATTTGAAGCACCTTCGACGTCGCGCGATGGAGGTAATGCGGCGTCTGCGTGCTCGACCAGACGGTCAGCTTCGCGTCGGGGTCCATCCACGCGAGCGACGCGTGCTGCTCCATCGGCAGGTGGGTGTTGCCCTCGAAGTAGAACGTGTCCTCGAAGATCTCGTCGGCCTGTGAGAAGCCCTTGGCGACGTCGCCGAACTCGAGCGCGATCTTCTTGTGGACGTTGCCCTCGTCGCCGTAGTCGTGGATGCGCGGCTCGGGGGTCTCGAGCGCCTCCTCGGGCGAGAAGATCGTCTTCAACGGCTCGTAGTGGACCTTGATGGCCATCGCCGCCTCGAAGGCCGCGTCCTCGTCGATCGCGGCGACGGCCGCGACCGGGTCGCCCACGAAGCGCACGCGATCGAGACACAGCGCGTGCTCGTCCTGCGAGACGGGGAGGATGCCGAAGGGAATCGGCATCGAGGCGCCGGTCAGGACGGCGATGACGCCGGGCATTTTTTCGGCCGCCGACGTGTCGATCGACACGATCTTCGCGTGGGCGACGTGGCTGCGATGCAGCTTCGCGAACAGCATGCGCGGCATCGTCAGGTCGTCGGCGAACTTCGTGGCGCCGGTCGTCTTCGCCATGCCGTCCACCTTGCGGGGGGAACGGCCGATCGTGCGGAACGCCTTGGCAGTGCTCTTGGCGGGATCAGCGGCCACGGGGAGCCTCCCCCTTCGGCGCTTCGATCACGGGGAGCGGAGTCTCCTCCCCGGGAATCGGGGGCAGCGGCTCGCCGCGCAGTTCCATGCCCGCGCGCTCGACCGCCTCGAAGATCTTCAAGTACCCCGTGCAGCGGCACAGGTTTCCCGAGAGCGCTTCCTTGATCTCGTCGCGGGTGGGCGATGCGTTGTCGTCGAGCAGACACTTCGACGCGCAAAGGAAGCCCGGGGTGCAGTAGCCGCACTGGGCGGCATTCAAGTCAGCGAACGCCGTCTGGAGCGGATGCGGACCCTTCGCGGTCGAGAGCCCCTCGACGGTCGTGATCTCGCACCCGTCGCACTCGAGGCCGAGCATCAGGCACGAGAGAATCGGCTCGCCGTCGACGATCACCGTGCACGTCCCGCACTCGCCGAGTTCGCAGCCGTGCTTGGTCCCGGTCAATGCCATGTCCTCGCGCAACACTTCGAGGAGCGTCTTGTGCGGCGCGAACGCGACTTCCTGCGTCTCGCCATTGACCCGAAGGGCCATGTGGACCTTCTTCAAGCGCCCCTCACGGCGCCCGCTCTTCGTCGGGTTCGGCGTTCGTCGATCGCTCATCGGGATCCTCCTCCCTCGATCAGGCCGCCTACGATCAGGTC
>JANNRO010000053.1:0-2246 GCA_031401505.1 Planctomycetia bacterium | reverse complement strand
GTTCTCCCTGCGGATGAGCGGGGTCGCGCGACGTGAGCGACGCACGCGAGCCAACGAGGCGCTCGCGTTGGTGCGGCTCTCCGACTACGGGCGGCGCCGCCCGGCGACGCTCTCGGGTGGCGAGAAACAGCGCGTCGCGCTCGCCCGTGCGCTGGTCGGGCGTCCCGCGGTGCTGCTGCTCGACGAACCGCTGGGCGCGCTCGATCTCCAGTTGCGACACGTGATGCAGGACGAGTTGCGCGACCTCCAGCGTCGGGTCGGATTGACGTTTCTCCACGTCACGCACGACCAGGAAGAGGCCTTCCGGCTGGCGGACCGCGTCGCGATCCTGCGCAAGGGCCTCCTCGTCCAGGAGGGAGCGCCGCGCGACGTCTACCGCCGGCCCGCGACGCCGTTCGTCGCGTCGTTCCTCGGCGTCGCGAACCTGCTCGCGGGGCGAGCCGAGTCGGACGCACGACGCTTTCGGACGACCGAGGGCCTCGCGATCGAAGCCGGCGACGCACGGCCCGGGGCCGCGTTCGCGGCCATCCGCGAAGAGCGGGTGCATGTCCATCGGGAGACGCCGGGGCGACCGACCGGTGATTTCTCGGGCCAGGTCGTCGAGGTGGCGTTCCTCGGCGCTTCGACGCGGATCAGCGTGCAGATCGCGGGGCTCACGGCTCCGCTTCACGGCGTGGCTGACGACGGCGTGCGCTTCGAGCGCGGGGATCGTGCGTCGGTGTCGATTGCGCCGGAGGACGTGCTCCTCCTTCCCGCGGAGCCGACGTGAGCGAGGCCAAGACGCCTTCGACCGCGCCGACGCTCTCGCCCCGGGGTCGGGCCGCGATGCTCTCGGTCCCCGCGACGTGGGCGCTGCTCTTCCTGCTGCTGCCGCTGCTCGTGATGATGGCCATGAGCGCGGGCTCCCGTCCCGACGCGGGCGGCGTGCGCTACGACGGGAGCCTCGAAGCCTATCGCTGGCTCGGTGACCACGCGGCCGACGTGTCGCGCACGGCGTGGCGATCGGCCCGAATCGCCGGAATCGCGACGCTGCTCTGCGTGCTCCTCGCGACGCCGGTCGCGTGGTGGATCGCGCGGGCGAGGCCGTCGCGACGACCGCTCCTGTTGCTGCTGATCGTCGTGCCGTCCTGGACGTCGTTCCTGCTTCGGACGTACGCGTGGAAGTTCCTCTTCGGCACCGAGGGTCCGATCAACACGTTCCTCGGGACGCTCGGCGTCGATCCGGTGCGGTTCCTGAACACCGAGGCCGCGGTCATCGTGGGGCTCGTCTACGGCTATCTCCCCTTCGCGGTTCTCCCGATCTACGTGGCGGTCGAGCGCCTCGATCGCGACCTCTTGTCGGCGGCGCGGGATCTGGGCGCGGGCCCGGTGCGCACGTTCGCGAGCGTCGCGTTCCCGCTCACGATCGCGGGCACGTTCGCGGGGGCGATGCTGGTGTTCGTTCCGAGCCTCGCGGCGTTCGTGACGCCGAAGGTGCTCGGCGGCACCGAGACCTACATGATCGGCGAGATGACGCAGGATCGCTTCCTCCAGGGGCGGGACTGGCCGACGGGCGCGGTGCTCGGCGTCGCGTTGACGGTAGCGGCAATCCTCTCGCTCGTGCCCGTGGCGGCGAGCCGTCGGGTGTCCCATGCATAAGGCGCGGACCCCGTCGATCGCCGGCTGGTCGGTATTGGTCTTCCTCTATCTCCCGATCGTGATCCTCGCGGTCTTCTCGTTCAACGCGGGGCGCTACACGTCGCGATGGGAGGGCCTCTCGCTCGATTGGTATCGTGCGCTCTTCTCGGGGAGCGATCGGCAGGCGCAAAGCCTCTCGGCTCCGCTCGAGGTCAGCATCCGCCTCGCGATCGCGACCGCGGGCGTCGCGATCGTGCTCTCGACGCTGACGGCGCTCGGGCTTCGTGGAGCCCGGCGCGCCATCGCGATCCCGCTGTCGGCGCTCTGGGCGCTGCCCGTGATCCTGCCCGACATCGTGCTCGGCGTGTCGTGGCGCGGGGCGTTCGAGGCGCTGGGCCTCGAGCCCGGCTTCGCGACGCTGCTGCTCGCGCACGGCACGCTTGCGACGGCGTTCGGGCTGGTGATCGTAGAGACGCGGCTGCGCTCGCTCGACACGAGCCTCGTCGAGGCGGCGCGCGACCTGGGTGCCTCGCGCGCGGGCGCCGTGTGGCACGTCGTCCTTCCCCATCTGAAGCCCGCGCTCGCGGCCGTGGCGTTGCTCGCGCTGACGATCTCGTTCGACGACTACA
>JANNRO010000052.1:0-1606 GCA_031401505.1 Planctomycetia bacterium | reverse complement strand
CAGGCCGAAACGCCCGAGGCGGGTTCCTATCCCTTCGCAGGGCGTTTCGGCCGAGCAATTCGGCCGCAGCGAGGGGATCGTCGGGCGCAGCAGAGGGATTCTCCGACAGGCTCCTGGCCATCGGGAGGGAAGCGCGACCGGTCCCTGGTGCTGCCGCTCGACGTCCACGGGGCGCGTCGACGCCCGGGGCTCCTCTTTCGAAGCCCCGACCCCACCCGCATCGGGGGTTCGATCCCGTCCGCACGAAATGGCACTCCTGAATCGGTCGGGCCTCGCGAAGAGCCGTGCTACCCTCCGGCCCGCCGTGGACAAGGTGCTCCTCATCAACGCTGACGACCCCGAAGAGGTCCGCGTTGCGTTGCTCGAGGACGGTCGCCTCGAAGAGATCTACGTCGAGGCCGGACACGACCCGACGGGGAAGGGCAACGTCTACGTCGGGCGCGTCCAGAACGTCGAGAAGGGCATCGGCGCATGCTTCGTCGATCTCGGCGGCAACGTCACCGGATTCCTACACGCCGGTGACATCGCCGAGCGGCCAGGGACCGCGCCCGAAGCCGAGGGCTGGAAGATCCAGGACCTCGTCAAGCCGACCGACCCGCTCCTCGTCCAGATCACGCGCGGTCCGGTGGGCCACAAGGGTCCCGCGCTGACCACCCGAATTTCGCTGCCGGGCCGCTACGTGGTGCTGCTCGCCAACAGCCGTCGCGGCGGCGTCTCCCGGCGGATCGATACCGGGGAAGAGCGCGACCGGATGCGCGCGTTGCTCTCGGGACTCGAACTGCCGCCGGGTATGGCGGTCATTCTCCGTACGGCGAGTATCGGGCGATCGATCCTCGAGGTGCAGGCGGATCTGTCATTCCTGCTCGAACTCTGGAACGGCTTCAAGGATCGCCTGAAGGACGGCGGGGGCCCGCGACTCGTCCACGAAGAGAGCGACCTCGTCTCCCGAGCGGTACGGGACATCCTTCCGCCCGATGCGACGAGGATCGTGACCGACCAGGAGGAAACCTCGACGCGATTGCGCGAGTACCTCGATCGAACGACACCGAAGGTCGTGGCCCCTCTACCCGTCGATCCGTCGCTGCCGGTCGTCGCGCCGGTGTCCGTCGACGCCCAACTGCCGCTCGCGCAAGCGCCCTCCGGCGAAGGGTCCGATTCGGCCGGCGATCCCGAAGGCGTCTCCGACTCCGAGCGTGAGGCACGTTCCGATCGGGAAGCGGGGGTCGTCGAGGCCGGCGCGTTCGCCGACTCGGACGATGACGACGACGAGGGTGTCGATGTCGTCGCGGCCGAGCCGATTCGACCCGATGGCGGCGCGATGACGTCGGCGCCGCGTTCGAACGGCGCGGATGGTTCGAACGGCATGGGTCGTTCGGACGGCACGGGTCGTTCGAACGGTGTAGGCGATTTCACGGACCCGATCGACGCGACCGCACCTCCGGTCGATGGCGCGGCGGCCGTCTTTGCCGACTTCACGACGCCTGTCCCGCGTCCGCCGTCGTCCGGCCCCGAGGGGGCGGCTCTTGGCGGGACCGACGCACGCCCGGGCGGGCCCGCACCGGGTCAGCCCTCGGACGCCGAGTCGCGTCGCGACGACGGGGCGCGT
>JANNRO010000051.1:0-4131 GCA_031401505.1 Planctomycetia bacterium | reverse complement strand
CTCGCGTTCCGCACCGCGGCGAAACCGGTTTAGAGGCTATTCCAGTAGAGCCCGTCGTGAGCCCGACAGGGCCGAAGCGAGACCGTCAGGCGCAGGCCAATGCCCCGCGACGCGGGTGTCCCACCCGTTGAGCGGGCTTTGGCCGAGCAGGCCGGTCGCAGCGAGAGCCTCGTCGGGCGGAACAGGGCGCCTACTGGAACAGGCCCTTAGGCGCGCAGGTCGGGACCGGTCGATGTGCGCGGATCCTGGGGCTCGTCGACCCAGCGCGCGCTCGGTGCGTCGAGGCGCAACCGACAGGATGTCAATTGACCGTGGCGGTTCGTGAGCAACGAGGCCTCGGCGGCACCGTGCTCGTCCCGCGGCGCGATCCACCCCACGCGATCGGCGTGTTGGGCATCGAGCGTGCCCGCCGTCGCCTCACCCGCGGGCGTCAGGGTTCCCCGCGGCGGCGTCCGAACGGTCGCGACCACCGAGAGCCAGCGGCGCTTGGCCAATTCGGACAACTCATGGAGCGTCGCCGGCACGCCGTCGCCGCCGGGCGGGATGCCCGCGTGCGGCGCGCGTACGACCGCCTCGACGTAGTCGACGCCGAGCACGTCGATCCGCAGCGGGCTGCGCACGAGCCGGTCTTCGAGCGAGGCGGTCGACAGCCCGCGTGCCTCGAGAATTTCCATCGGGAGTTCGGACAGGCGCGCACGGGCGAGCGCGGCCGACTGTGCGTCGGACCCGACGAGGCGCCCGCGATCGAGTTCGACGAGCGACACACCCGCCTCCATGGCCAACAGGCGAAGCGCCAACGCCGACGCCGGCAGATCATAGGTCGCGAGCAGCGTTGGACGCCCGTGCCGCGCGGCCTCGCGAAGGAGGCCCAGGAGGAACGCCGTCTTCCCGGCCCCCGGTGCGCCACTCCAGACGTGCAAGTGCCCCTGCGGAAGCGCCGCGCCGAGCGCGTGGACCGAGGGCAGGCGATATCCCGCGGCCGACCGCTCGCAGACCGCCGGCAGGTCGAGTCCTTCGAGAAGGGTGCGCACGCTCTGCATGGAACGCCTCCGGGGCGTGTGCATGGTGCGGGGTGGGAGGGACAGCCGTTCGGATCGGCCGGTGGGGGGAGTCGGAGGTCGGACGCAGGTCCCGTCCGCCGATCGGCGGACGGGACCCGCGTCCGTTACCCCTGATGCCTCGGAATCGGCGCGGGAAACAGCGAATCGAGCGTGCGACGCAGGTCGTCGGGGAGTTTCCATCCCGACGCGGCGGCATTTTCGGTCACCTGCTCGGGGCGCGTGGCCCCGACGACGACCGCGTCGACCCCCGGCACGGCGAGGCACCACGCGAGCGCGAGCCGCGCGGGTGTCGTACCCGCTTCCTTGGCGAGCGCGACGAAGCGATCGACGCGCGCGAGCACGTCGGGCACCAGTCGATCGGTCATGAACCGATTGCGCTGCGCGTCGGCGCCACGGCTGCCCGCGGGGCGACCGCCACCCGAGTACTTGCCCGTCAGCACGCCCTGTGCGAGCGGGCTGAAGACCCATTGACTCACGCCCTCACGGCGACTGACGGGCAGCACCTCCGCCTCGATCCGGCGGTCGAGCAGGCTGTACTCGGGCTGGTTGACGATCGGGCCGACGCCGCCCACCGATTTGGCGATGCGGATCGCCTCGGCGATCTGGGCACCGGTCCAGACCGACACGCCCCAATGGAGGATCTTGCCCGCGCGCACGAGATCCTCCATCGCGCGCACGGTCTCCTCGAGCGGCACGTCGGGGTCGAAGCGATGACATTGGTAGACGTCCACGTACTCGGTGCGAAGGCGTTTCAGGCTCGCGTGGATCGTCTCGACGACGTGCTTGCGCGAAAGGCCCTTGTCGTTGGGTCCCTTGCCCGTGGGCCAGAAAACCTTGGTCGCGAGGACGACGTCCTTGCGCGGGACGCCTTCGAGCGCACGGCCGAGGAGTTCCTCCGCCTGGCCGAGCGCGTAGACGTCGGCCGTGTCGAACGTGTGGATGCCGGCGTCGAGCGCCGCCCTGACGCATGCGGTCGTCTGTTCCTGCTCGACGCTCGAGCCGAAAGTGAGCCACGATCCCAGGACGACCTCGCTGACGCGAAGTCCGCTGCGACCGAGCTTGTGCGATTCCATCGCCCCACCCTACCTGACCCAAGAATCGGGGTCGTACCCCGGTTCCTGGGTCAGCCGCCCGTCAACCGGTTGACGTGATCGCGTGGCGCGAGAGCGCGAGCCCGAGGAAGGAGCCGGCGGCCGCGAGCACGTTGCCCGAGTCGGCGGGAAACGCGCCGAGCGGCGGCGCGACCAGCAGGAAGAAGCCTCGCCCCCGCTCCGGGGAATGGAACGGCGCAAAGAGCGCGCGCCCGGAGCCGGCCGTCGGTGGCAGTCGCGGCCCGATGCCGCCGCCGACGGGCACGACATCGCCGGCGGCGACCGAGGGGCCGATCCCTCGCGCCACGTCGGCCACGGGTTCGTCGTCCATCGCCCGGCCGTTCTGATCGAAGACGATGAAGTCGCCGTTCCCGTCGGGAAGTCCGACCCAGCCGACCGCCGCCTCGAGTCCCACGACGAGCGTCGCGACGACCGACCGCACGAGATCTTCGCCGTCCTTCGCCTTGAGACAAAGGTGACCGATGTCCACGAGGAGCCGTCCCGTGTCGCGCTCGCGCGAGAGCGCCTTGACGCGCGCATCCGTCTCGGCGAACGCCCGCGCCGACTCGACCGCCGCCTGGAGTCCGCCCGCGTCGGGATCGCGCGACGAGATCGGCACCGTGATCGTGCGCGGCGCCTCCGAGGCGCCCGCGGGCATGCCATCGTCGACGCCACGCATCTTCGCGGTCAGCGACGCGAGGAAGCGCCGGCGCGCCTCGATGCCGCCGGAGTCGCCCTCGCTGCCGAGCGCCCGCGCGATGGCCGCGACGACGATGCGTCGGAAGCACCCGAGCACGCCGCGTCCGAGCAGCGCCGAAGTGCCCATGGCATCGATCAGGCCGCGCGGCGGCGCGGCCGTCACGAGACGACGGCGCACCTCGTCGACGTCGACCGCCTGCGTCAGGTCCTGCTTGTTCGCGCAGAGCACCACGGGCGTCGGGCACCCGGGACGATCCTCGACCGCGAGCGCCTCGAGCAGACCGCGCCACGAGACGAGATTCGCCGTCTGCGCATTGGGTGACGAGTCGGCCACGAAGACGACGCCGTCCGCGCCCCGGAGGATCCGCCGTCGCGTCTCGACGTAGGCGTCCTGCCCCGGCACGGTGTACGCGTGGACGCGCGGCATGTAGTCGCCGAACCGCGGAAGATCGAGCGGCGCGTAGTCGAAGAAATAGGTGCGCTCGTCTTCGGTGTCGATCGAGGAGAGCACGCCGCGATCGACCGGATCGCACGACGCGTGCACCGAGCGCAGCGACGTGGTCTTGCCGCCGCGCGCAGGACCCCACCAGACGACCTTCACTTCGATGCGGCGATGCGTTGCGTCAATTCGTGCCATAGTCGGGCTCCAGCGGCCCCCCACCGGCGCCCCTATCGACCGATCGGGGGCGTCGGATGAGAGCCCCGTCCGCCGTTCGTTCGCATTTCCCCTCCCGCGAGGGCCCCCGTCCGAGTCCCCGTCCGGACGTTCACTTTCCTCGACGCCCCTTCCGCGCCCGAGACCACGGCGCGGAGAGCATCACCCAGCCGAGGTTGAGCCTCTGACGCACGGCCGACCCCACGAGGTTGACGAGAAAGACGAGACTCCGGGCGCCCGGCTCGGGGAGCCGGATCGCGAGCGGGATCGCCGCGAGGCGGAGCACGCCCGAGAGCAGGAACATCACCTGATATCCGTGGAGCGACATCCCGAGCACGGCGTGCGGCCCGATGCCGATCGCACGCGAGAGGAATCCGCCCGCGAGCGCCGAGATCCCCATCGCGACGCCCGAGAGTGCCGCGAGGACGCCCAGGAACACCGCGCCGCCGCGCGCGGGCGCGAGCGAGAGCGGCACGCTCAACGCCGTCAGGTTGAATCCCGTCCAGAAGACGCCGACCACGATGCAGTCGATCCACACCGGCCAGAGCGCGGACGGCGAGGCGGCGAGCCAGAGAAAGGGGATGCACGCGATGCAGATCGCGTTCGCGAGCAGCACGGGGCGCGT
>JANNRO010000050.1:0-6938 GCA_031401505.1 Planctomycetia bacterium | reverse complement strand
CGGCCCCCCCCCCCCCCCCCGCCGCCGCCCCGCCCCCCCCCCCCCCCCCCCCCGCCACTCGACCGCGTGGACCGGGGCCGAATCCGAGCCGATCTCTACGATTCGACGGCCGCGATTCGCGGGTGCCTTCCGTCATGCCTCGAGCAGAACGGCGCCCCGTGCGTGGCGGTGCGCAAGTACGGTCATGCACCCCCGGACTGTCTCCCGGTGAGATCACGCGCGTACGACGTCGAACCCACCGACGGGGGCGCGGGGGTGTGGCGCGGCGCGGGCGGGGGGGCGGCCGCGGTCGAATCGGGGACGGGACCCGCGTCCGGGGGTCGCGGGGTGCGCGTTTTTCGACCGAGCAGGTCGGGCCGGCGCGACCTCGTGCGGGCGAGCGCCTCGGCCTCGCGCCAGCGCGCGACGGCTCCGTGATCGCCGCCCCGAAGCACCTCGGGGATACCCAGACCGCGGACCTCGAGGGGGCGCGTGTAGTGGGGGTGATCGAGCAGGCCGTCACCGGCACCGAACGAGTCTTCCTTGGGGCTCTGCTCGTCGCCCAACACCCCGGGCCTCAACCGAGCGATGGCGTCCAACAGGACCATCGCCGCGAGTTCGCCCCCCGAGAGCACGTAATCGCCGATCGAGATTTCCTCCGGCTTCAAGACGTCGATCGCGCGTTCGTCGACCCCCTCGTAGCGTCCGCACAGCAGCACGAGCCCGGGCGCCTGTTCGAGATCGCGCACGAGCGCCTGATCGAGGGGGACGCCCTGCGGGGTCAGATAGATCGTCCGGGCGCCCGTGGGGTGGCGGCGACGGGCCTCCTCGACCGCCCGGATCACGGGCTCGGCCTTCAACACCATGCCGGGCCCGCCTCCGAAGGGGCGGTCGTCGACGATGCGATGACGACCCTCGCCGAAGTCGCGCAGATTCACGAAATCGACGCGCAGGAGGCCCTTTCGCACGGCGCGGCCGAAGACCGATTGCTCGAGGAGCGGTTGGACGAGCTCGGGGAAGAGGGTGACGACCGTGGCGTGCATGGCGGCGCGGGATACTCTCTCACGAAGCCATGTACACCGGCATCGTGACGCAGCGGGCGGCGGTTTCGGACGTTCGACCCGTCGCGGGTTCGGCGGCCGGGGCGGTGCGCCTCTCGCTTGCGCTCGCCGCCCCGCTACCGACGTCCGTCGTCGGCGACAGCGTCGCGATCGACGGATGCTGCCTGACGATCGTGTCGATCCGTGGCTCCGACGTCGTCTTCGAGGCGATTCCCGAGACGCTGCGCAAGACGACGCTCGGCGCGCGAAAGCCGGGGGATCGCGTCAACATCGAGGCTCCGTTGCGCGTGGGGGATGCGCTCGGGGGGCATCTGGTCCAGGGGCACGTGGACGGCGTCGGGACGATCCGGTCCATCGACCGGACCGGGGCCGATGTCCGCCTTGCGATCGATCTCCCCGACTCGCTGTTCGGCGCCGTGATCGCGAAGGGCTCGGTGACCGTCGACGGCGTCAGCCTGACGGTCGGCGAGTGCGACGAGCGCTCGTTTTCGATCTATCTGATCCCGCACACGCTGGCCGTCACGGGGCTCGGCGAGAAGCGGGCGGGCGACCCGGTCAATCTTGAAGCGGACATCGTCGGCCGATACGTAGAACAGCACGTTCGTCGAATTCTCGGTGCCGGCGGGCGCCCGGGCGCGGCGGCGTCGGAGAGCGCACCATGATGTCTTCCCCCGGTTCCCGTGTCTCGTGGGGCCTCCTGCTCGCGTTCGCGCTCGGCGCGACGCTTCCCGCGTGCCAGAGCAAGAATCGAACGGCCCCGCGGGGCGGCGGCGTGCGAGCGACCGACGGGGTCGTTTCGGACGGCTCCCTCGGATCGAACGGGGGCGGGTCGGGTTCGACGTCCGAGGTGTCGCTCACCAACGAGGATCTGGCGCCCGTCGACGCCTACATCAAGAAGCGCGTCTGGTACGCCGGCGACGACGTCGACGTGACCGCGAGCAACGAGTACTTCTGGCAGTACATCTCGTTCATCGCGGCGAAGGGTGTGACCGACCGGCACGATACCGACGACGCGAACGGGCTCGTGGTGACGGTGACCTACCTCGGCGCGAAGGAATTGATCAGCGAGGCGACCGCGCCGCGCATCCTGATCGGCACGGGCATCACGGTCTCGGCCCGCCGTCGGCTCGTGGTCCGTTTCGTCAAGACGCGCGACGTCACGGTGCCCGTCAAGCTGCGCATCGCGGTCAACGGGGACGCGAGCATGGGCCGCGCCAACGAGGTCTTGCGGCGCAAGGAGCAGCAGATCGTCGTCGGATGCGCGCTTCGGCGCACCGCGGACGGGCGCTACGAGTATCAGGAGCAGTAGGCGCCATACCGCGCGTCTCGCGGTTCAGGTGGCGATCTTCACCGCGTGCAAGTCGAGGATCAGCGCCGCGTGGTCGGAGTAGGGCTGCTCGACGATGCGCAATTCGGCGCGGTGGCGCAACGAGGGGCTCACCATCGCCAGATCGACGAGGCTGCGCCGACGGTGGAATCGAAACGTCGGCAGCTTCGGGTCGTTCAAGACTTCCAGGCCGGTCGAGCCGAGGAACGGCGCGATCTCTTCCGGGCCGCCGAAGACGTTGAAGTCGCCCATGACGAGGTGCTCGCCGGGCGTCTTCTGGAGCACCTTCGCGAGGCTCTCGAACTGGAGCTTGCGCACCTTGCGCCGGAGCGAAAAGTGCGCGAAGAAAAGCGTCAGCTTCGGGTTGACGGTGATCTGGTAGACGAGCCGCTTGATCCCGGCGTCGAGATAGACGTGCTCGAACTCGAGCGGCCGGTTCGCGCAGAACGCGTTGCACTTGCGCCCCAGGACCGGAATCCACTTGTACCGGCCCTTCGCGAAGTACTTGTTCGCGATGTCCGAGTACATGAACCGTTCGTCGAGCAGGGAACGCAGCTGGTCGAACGCCTTCGCGCCCTTCCCCCCGCGCTCGACCTCGACGAAGCAGCAGACATCGGGCTTTTCCCGGTCGAGGAGTCGCTTGACGTCACCCATCACGTTCTGCTGGACGGCTTTGGAGCAGTAGACGTGGCGGTAGGCGCGGCCCACGTGCCGCCCGAGCGCGCCGTCGAAGCCGCGCGCGTACGCGATGTTGCTCATCAGGATCTTGAGATGCGACATGCGCTCCGGGTGCCGAAGTTGCGCGCCACGCATGGCGACCCGGCTCTTGACCGTCGGCTCCCGGCGATGATAGTCCCTGACCGACGGCCTCGAGGGCGGGACGACGATCGATGCGCGCTCCCGAGAGGCCGCCGTCGGGTCCCGGCTCCACCCGCGCCCCGAGGCCCGTCGGACCGCGCGTGCGAGCGTCCTTCCCGTCCGGGGCGATTCCCCTCTGGTCCGTTAGAATCGTGGCGACGCCCATGATCTTTCGTGCCCACTATCTTGCGTGCCTTTCGCACGCCTCCTACCTCGTAGGCGACGAAGAGTCGAAGGTGGCGGTCGTCGTCGATCCGCAGCGCGACGTCGCCGATTATCTGGCCGAGGCGAAGGCGCTCGGTCTCTCGATCCGCCACGTGGTCCTGACGCATTTTCACGCCGATTTCGTGTCGGGGCACCTGGAACTCGCCCAGGCGACCGGCGCGTCGATCCACGTCGGCGCGCGAGGCGCCACCGACTACCCGTCGGTCCCGGCGCGCGACGGGCACGAACTCGTGCTCGGTGCCCGGACGAAGCTTCGGTTCCTCGAGACCCCCGGGCACACCCCCGAGTCGATCTGCGTCCTCGTGTTCGACCGCGCCAGGAGCGAATCCGAGCCCTACGCCGTGCTGACCGGCGACACGCTGTTTCTCGGCGACGTCGGTCGTCCCGATCTCATGGCGAGCGTGGGCGTCTCCGAGGTCGAGCTCGCCGAGTGGCTCTACGACAGCCTCCACACGAAGCTCCTCCCCCTGCCCGACGCGACGATCGTCTACCCCGCCCATGGCGCGGGTTCGCTCTGCGGAAAAACGCTGTCGTCGGACACGTCGTCCCCGCTCGGCGTCCAGAGGCGAACCAACTACGCGCTCGCCCCGATGTCGAAGCCCGAGTTCGTCCGGCTGGTCACGGCCGACCAACCCGAGGCGCCGGCCTATTTCGGCTACGACGCCGATCTCAACCGCCGAGCGCGACCGACGCTCGAGCGCGCGCTCGCGTCGTCGTCGAAGGCGCTCTCGCTCGACGAGACGCTCGATCGCGTGAAGGCCGGAGCCGTCCTGCTCGACGTACGTCCCGCCGCCGAGTTTGCAAGCGCCCACCTCGTCGGCAGCATCAACGTCGGGTTGGGCGGGCGTTTCGCGCAGTGGGCGGGCACCGTGATCGATCCGCGCACGCCGCTGGTCGTCGTGGCGAGCCCCGGACGGGCCCAGGAGGCCGCGCTGCGCCTGGGTCGCGTCGGCTTCGATCGGGTCGAGGGACACCTGTCCGACCTCGCGGCCGCCCTGGCGTCGCGACGCGATCTCGTGCGCCGCATGGACAAGACGTCGCCCGTCGATTTCGTGCGCCTCGAAGACGCGGGGTGGGCCGAGAGCGAGGCGCCGTTCGTTCTCGACGTCCGTGCGCCCGGCGAGTTTTCGGCGGGGCACGTCGAGGGCGGCGTGAACATTCCGTTGCCCCGGCTGCGCCGCCGCATCGCCGAAGTGCCCCGAGACCGCGCGGTGCTGGTTCACTGCCAGAGTGGCTATCGATCGTCGATCGCCGCGTCGCTGCTCGCGCGCGAGGGATTCACGAACGTGTCCGATCTCGTGGGGGGATGGGCCGCCTACGAGGCCGCCCGTACTCCCGCCTTCCCGGAGCCCTGATCGATGGATGTCGTCGCCGCCATGAAGGCCCTCGAGGCCGCGGGTTCGGAACAGACCCGAATCACCTCCACGCGTCACGGCGTGACCGGCCCCCAGTTCGGCGTGAGTTCCGCCACGCTCGGCAAACTCGCGAAGTTGGCGGGCACCGACTCCGCCCTTGCGATCGAACTCTGGAAGTCGGGCAACCACGACGCGCGCATCCTCGCGACGATGGTGGCCGACGTCGCGACGTTCCCGCTCGCCGATCTCGACGTCTGGGGCAAGGAAGTCACGAACAAGGTCGTGGCCGACGCCGTCGGCAAGTTCTCGGCGCGGGTGCCGTCGGGCAAGGAAACGCTGCTCGGCTGGACGAAGTCGCCCGACGAATGGATCGGTCGCGCGGGATGGATGGGCGTCACGGCGATGGTGATGGAGCCCGGAACCTTCACCGACGTCGAACTCGACGGGTTCATCTCGTCGCTCGAGAAGGGCATCCATCGGACGAAGAACCACGTCAAGGACGCGCGCCTGTGCCTCCTGATCACGATCGGCAGCCTGTCCGACGCGCTCGAGACGCGGGCGCTCGCGGTCGCACGGCGCATCGGGCCGATCGACGTCGATCACGGCGATACGGCGTGCGAGACCCCCGATCCGTTGACGCACATCCCGAAGACGCGCGCCCAGCGACGCGCGAAGGAACTGAAGGCGTCGCGCGAGAAGAAGCCGGCGGCGGTGGCGGCGTCGGACCGGGCCGCGAAACCTGCGCCGAAGGCCGAACCGAAGGCCGAACCGAAAGCCGCACCGAAGTCCGTTTCGAAGGCCGCGCCGGTTGCAAAGGCGGGACACGGCGCGAAGGTGACGCAGGGCGCCAAGGCGTCGCGAAGCCGATAGGAGCCTGTCGCCCGTCGCGGCACCGAAACTTTCGGCGCGTGCGCGCGCCCGTACGATCCGCCGCTCGATCCCCGGGAGACCTCCGTGAAGCTGCACGAGTTCCAGGCCAAGGCGCTGTTTCGAGACGCGGGGCTGCCGGTCCCGCGCGGCCGTGAGACGAAGACCCCCGACGACGCGGCGCTGGCGTTCACCGAACTGGGGGGCCCGCTCGCCGTCGTCAAGGCGCAGATCCACGCCGGTGGCCGCGGCAAGGCGGGCGGCGTCAAACTGGTGAAGTCGGCCGCCGAGGCGAAGGCCGTCGCGACGTCCCTGCTCGGCAAAGCCCTCGTCACGAAGCAGACGGGTCCCGAGGGCACGGTCGTCAAGCGGCTGCTCGTCGAGGAAGGGCTTCCCCTCGACCGCGAGTTCTACGCCGCCGTCGTCCTCGACCGCCGGCTCGAGACGCCGGTCATGATGGTGTCCGCGCAGGGCGGCATGGAAATCGAAGAGGTCGCTGAGCGCGATCCGAAGGCGATCGTGCGCGAACCGATCGACGCCCGCACGGGGCTTCACCCGTTCCAGGCGCGACGTCTCGCGTTTGCGATCGGCGTGCCCAAGGAACTGATCAACAAGGCCGCCGCGGTCCTCCAGGGCATCGCGCGCGTGTTCCTCGATCGCGACGCGTCGCTGGTCGAGGTCAACCCGCTCGTGACCACGAAGGACGGCCGGGTCGTCTGTCTCGACGGCAAGGTGACGATCGACGACAACGCGCTCTTCCGTCAGGCGAAGATCGCCGAGATGCGCGATCTGGGCGAGGAAGACCCGACCGAGCAGGAAGCCCGTGACGCGGGGCTGTCCTACATCAAGCTCGACGGCAACATCGGCTGTCTCGTCAACGGCGCCGGCCTCGCGATGGCGACGATGGACCTCGTCCAGTTCCACGGCGGCACGCCCGCCAACTTCCTCGACGTCGGCGGCGGCGCCACGACCGATCAGGTGACGAAGGCGTTTCGAATCATCCTCGCCGACCCGCACGTCAAGGGCATCCTCGTCAACATCTTCGGCGGCATCCTGCGCTGCGACGTGCTGGCCGAGGGGGTGGTCTCGGCGACGAAGGCGGTCGGATTGAAGGTCCCGTTGGTCGTTCGATTGGAAGGCACCAACGTCGAGAAGGGGCGCGAGATCCTGCGCTCGAGCGGTCTCGCCATCGTGGCGGCGACCGATCTGACCGACGCGGCGAAGAAGATCGTGGAGGCCGTCTCGTGAGCATCCTCGTCGGCAAGC
>JANNRO010000049.1:0-2814 GCA_031401505.1 Planctomycetia bacterium | reverse complement strand
CTTGTCCTTGCGGAGCGCGTCGAGCGTGCCTGCGGGGAGTTTCGAGAACGCCTCGTCGGTCGGCGCGAAGAGCGTGAACGGCCCCTTGCCCTCGAGGGTCTTCGCGAGGTCGGCGTCGCCGAGCGCCTTCACGAGCGTCTTGAACGTGCCGACGGCCGTCGCCACCTCGATGAGATTCTTCGTCGGTTTGTCGCCGGCCTCAGCCGCGGATCGGGCGCCGATCGTCGTCAGACCGATGGTCGTCAGCGCGACCGAGAGGCAGAGCGCGGGCACGCACGTGAATTGCATCGGAGTCTCCCGGGGGCGCACGAGTTTACTCGCGCCGAGAGCCCGCCCTGCCCGGGCGTCGGGCGATTTCATCCGTTCGGCATCGCGTCGAGCGCGGCTGCCGAACTCGTGCGATCTCTGCGACGCCCATCGACCTCGTGCTATCACGCGGATGTCGGCGGGCCCGATCCGAGCGCGCCGATCGGGAGACCTGTCGTGCCGAACGTGCGGGATGACTCTCTCCCTCGGAGGCGCCGCCGGAGTTGGTCTCGCGTCGTCCGGGACTTCTTCGCTCCCCGCTCTCGGCGAGTGGACTTCGTCGTCCTCTCGTTCGACGTCCCGTACGGCGTGACCGCGGACTCGGGCTACGCCGTTCGAGACGTGCTCAACGCCGAGAACCCCGACGACTGGGTGTTCCTGAATCCCGCTTCCTTCCTCGCGTACTTCTCGTCCGAAGCGGGCGGCCTCGCGCGCGCCGCCCGATGTCGAGCCGCGTTGGTGACGATTCAAACCCTCCATGAGTCGTTGCGCGGCATGCGATTCGGGCAGGCCGAAGGAACATTGATGGCGACGTTCGATCGGCGTGGACGCCTCTGCGGGCAGCCGATAGGACAGGCGATCATTGACGCCGTGCGAAGCAGGGTTCCGAGTTGACTTCGACGCCTCGGTTCACCGTCGCGTCCAGCGGCGAAAGCGCTCGCCGAGTCCGCGGAGGTAGTTGTCGCCCGCCACGTCGAACAGGTCGTTGTGATCGGCGCCGTCGATCGCCAGAAACTCGGCTCCGGGCTGCGCGGCGGCGTAGAGGGCCTCGCCCTCGGCGAACGGGATGATCGTGTCGCGTGTCCCGTGGACGACGAGCACGGGAACCTGGAGTGCTGCGACCCGCTCGGCGTTCGGGAACGCCCCCCGGACGAAGAGCGCGGCGAGCGGGATCCACGGATAGATCCGCCATGCCATCGAGGAAAGCGACGAGAACGACGACTGCACGACGACGCCCGCGACCGAGCGTTGCGATGCGACGAGGAGCGCCGGACCTGCGCCGATGCTCTCGGCGAACACGACGATGCGCGCGGGAGCGACTCCGGCGGCCACGAGATGGTCGTACGACGCGAGTGCATCCGTCCCGATCTCGTCCTCCGACGGCGAGCCCTCGTTGCCGCCATACCCGGAGTAGTCGGGCAGGAGGACGCGGCATTGGGTCGTCGCGGCGAACCACGCGGCCAGTCCGGCGCGGGTCGCGATGTTCCCGGCGTTCCCGTGGAAGAAGAGCACCACGGGCGAGTCGGGTTGCGTCGTCGTCGGTGTGACGTCGTACGCCGCCCGTTCGCGGCCGTCGGGTCGGCGGACACGCACGACGCGTACCGGCACGTCGCCGAACGACGAGAGCGCGGATTCGGGGAGAGGGAGCGCCGCCGGGAAGAAGAGGAATCGGTTGCGCGCGAGCGCGATGGCCAACGGGAGGACGAGTTCGACCGCCGCGAGGATGTAGAACAGCGTGCGCACGAGGAGGGGGATGCGTCGGAATCTCATCGGAGCGCGGCGTGCGCGCTCCGGTCGGCGTCGCGAAACGTGAAAGCGAGGGGTTGCGTGTACGTGGAGTCGTCGATCATCGGACGATCAAGGGCGGGGCCGATCGAGGGACGGCGAGTCGTCCTTCGCCGGAGCCGGGTCGAGGCGCCGACACACGATGCAAAGGAGCGTCCCCGTGATCGTCGTTGCAAGGAGCGCCTTGAAGATGCGACCACCGAACTCGTTCCATTGGGGGCTCGTCCAAAGGACGACGACGTAGAATCCGACCAGCGCCGCAACCGCCACGAGCGTCGTCGGGACGAGCCAACGGTGCCCGATGCGAAGTCCGGGTCGGGCGAGATACGTCGCGTGCGCGGCGCCGGCCGCGAGCGTGGCCAGCGTCCACGCGAGCGGCCAGATCCACTCGCCCCCTGCCTCGACCCAGACGGCGACCAGCCAGACCGGCACGAACGCGACGGCGAGGAACGCGCCGACGCGGGCGACGACCAGGGACCGCCCCGCGTCGATCGCGGAGTGCAACTGCATCCGGAGCAACGCGGCGAAGGCGATCGCGGCAAGGGAGGCGTGAATCCCGCGGTAGCTGGGGCCCGGAGAGTCGAGCAGACCGTACGCGATCGAGAGCAAGCCGGTACTGGTGACGGACACGACGAGAATCGCGAGGAGCCCGCGCGGTCGCGATGTGTTCGCCAGGGCGGCGCGCCCGCTGCGACGCAAGAGGAGGTACGAGATGCCGGCGACGGCGGCCCCCGTGATGCCGAGTGCCCGGAAGTCACTCGGAGTCGGCGGAGCCGACGGGCCCCCCGAGGGGAAGACGGGTGCTCCGCACCCCGCCACCCCGAGGCAGAAGAGCGCCGTGAGTACGAGCCGGAGCATCCCGCCAGCGTACCCCGCACCCACCCGGTCAGGGGGGCGGGCGCTTCGGCGTCAAAGTGAGGATCGCACCGCTTCGGACTTGGAAGTCTTGCCTTTAGGGAAAGAGCCCGTCGCGCTGCGATCCTCGGCTCCTTGGATGCCGGA
>JANNRO010000048.1:0-1958 GCA_031401505.1 Planctomycetia bacterium | reverse complement strand
CCAGCGCCGCACCTCGTGGTCGCGGAAGCGCTCGTCCTCGGGGGGAGCCGCGAGCGCCCCGTGAAGGTCGGGCGCGTGGACGTGAAGCGCGCCTTCGACGATGACGGGTGCCACGACGCGACGCAATCGGTCGGCGGTCGTGCGGAGCGCGGGTTCGACGATCACGACGCGGCCGGTGGGGGCGACCAACGTCGCGAGGTCGCGGAACCAGCGCGTCGCGTCGGCGTCGTCGCGCGCGGAAAACGCTTCGTTGAGCGAAAAGCTCGCGAGCACGAGGTCGTAGGGCGCACCCCGACGGATCGTCGCGTTCGCGGGGTGCGCGAGATCGCCGACGGCCGTCGAGACGTCGATTCCGCGCAGGGACCCGAGTCGGAGGCTCGCGAGCGCCCGCAACGAATCGAGCGCCGCCGCCGAGCGGTCGATCGCCGTCAATTGGACCGACGGCGCGCCGCCCCGCGCGATGAGAAGCTGAGCTGCCGAGAGTCCGGCGGCTCCGAGGCCCGCCCCCAGGTCGAGAACGCGGGCCGGACGATCGTTCGAAATCTCGAAGCCCCGCACGTCGATCGCCTCGGCCAACGCGAAGCGCACGCGCGCCCAGGTCTGGGGGAAGAAGAGCAGCGCGTACGCCAGCAGCGTGTCTTCCTCCTTCGTGTAGTCGGGGAACTGCCCCGGCCGCTCCGTCGTGAACATCGTGGTCAACGCCGCGGCGGGCCGGGCGAGCCGCGCGATGCACTCGTCGACCGTCGAGCGCGGCGCACGCGCCTGAACCCGCTCGATCAGATGCGCTTCGAGGTCCGCGGGCTGGAACCGGACGCTGCTCGGAGGCGTCGTCGGGGCTTCGTCGGTCACCAAGCGTTCCATGTGGTCAGGAAGCCTGCCAGACCGGCGGCGAGAACGACCGACGGAACCGAGAGCCAGCGCCTCACGAGACAGGTCGCCGCGAGGACGAAGAGAACGGAAGAAAAGACGACGTGCCCCGTGTCGCCGACGAACACGGCGGGGGCGAGGTCGCGGGCGAGATGCGCGATCACGCCCACGACCGCGGCGGAAACGGCGGCGAAGGGGGCGGAGAACCAGGAAGTACCGCGTGCCTCCTCGACGAAGGGTCCTCCCGCAAAGATGAAGAGGAAGCTCGGAAGGAACGTGAACCAGGTCGCGACGAATGCGCCGGCGACGCCGGCGGAGGGACCGATCGTGCGCGCGGCCGCGACGTAGCCCACGAACGTCACGACGAGGATGAGCGGTCCGGGCGTCGTCTCGCCCAGCGCCAGGCCGTCGAGCATCTCTGGGGCCTCGAGCCAACCCCGTGTCTCGACGGCGTAGTGCGATACGTGGGGAAGTACGGCGTACGCGCCCCCGAACGTGACGAACGCCGCTCCGGTAAAGAAGAGCGCCATCTCGCCGAGCGCGCGGGGAACGCCCTGGATCAAGATCAGGGGAAGACAGACGGCGGCGAACGCGAAGAGACAGGTGAAGAAGACCTTCGACGCCCGTCCGGCGGTCGCGCGAGCGTGCGGGGGCGTCGGCGTGTCGTCGTCGAGGACGAACGGGCCCCCGATGACGTCCTTTGCCGATGCGTGGCCCGGCGTCGCGCGCCCGGCGGCCCCGGGAATGCCGACCTGTGCCCCGAAGGTGCCCGCCATGGCTGCCACGACGATGACGATCGGGAACGGTATGTGGAGTTCGAGCGCCAGAAACGCGCCGACCGCCATCGCGAGCGAAAAACGGGAGTGGATAGACCGCTTTCCGATCCGCAAAACGGCCGCGAGGATCACGGCGACGACCGCGGGGCGAAAGCCCGTCAGCACGCCGTCGATCGCGGCGACGTGACCGAAGCTCACGTAGACCGCCGAGAGTACCGTCAAGAGCACCGCCGCCGGCAGCACGAAGAGCACGCCCGCGGCCAGCCCGCCCTTCGTGCCGTGAAGGAGCCAGCCGATGTAGGTCGCGAGTTGCTG
>JANNRO010000047.1:0-2088 GCA_031401505.1 Planctomycetia bacterium | reverse complement strand
CGTGGGGATTTTCGGAGCGATCGGCATCGGCGCGTGGGGACTGTCGGTCGGATCGTTCCATGGCGGCATCCTGATCATGATCGCGATCAGCAACGTGTTCGCATGTCTGCGTGAAATGGTCGCGGCCCGCCACTCCGACGGGCCGTACGGGCCGGTCGACCCGTGGGTGGCGAGCGGGGAGGAGTGGAAGCAGGGCGTCGAACCCGAGCGCCACGCCGAGATCGCGACGAAAGTGCTCGGGATCCCCCCCGGCAAGCGGTCGAAGGGCCTCGACACCCGAACCGTCGAGGACGACGCCGAACTCGACGCGCTGCTCGACCGGGTCAGCGCCGTCGGCATCGCGAGGCTCACCGACGCGGAGCGCCGCCGGCTCACCGAGCTCTCGACCGCCCACCGCGCCCGCACTTAAGAGACCGCCAACTTCGGCGACCGCCCGCGCGGAGCGTTAGCATTCTCATCACGATGGTCCGCCTTCCCGCCGCCGCCCGACTCTCGACCCTGAGGCGTACGATCGGACTCGCGCTCGGGGCGTGTTTTGGCGTCGCTGGGTACGCCCGCGCGGCCGACCCCGTCCCTCCCCCCGCGGCCCCCGCCCCCGCCGCCGCGGCGCTCGCAACCGCCCGCAAGGAGAACGTCGAGCGCCTGGGCAAGGAACTGAAGAAGCTCTGCTCGAGCCCGCGCGCCGCCAAGGAGCGCGCACAGATCGACACCGATCTTGAGTCCCTCGTGGCGCTCGGAGGCACCGACTCGGCGCTCGCGGCGATCGAAGCGCTGGCGTTCGACGACGAGGCGACCGAGAAGAAGGTCTTCGCGATCGTCGAGACCGCTCGCGACAAGTCCCTCGTGAAGCCGCTCGCGGCGATGGTCACCGACAAGGACACCCGCCGCCGCTTTCGCCTCCACGTCCAGATCGCGCACGCGCTGTCGGCGATCGCCGACGTGTCCGCCCTCGAGACACTGTGCGAGCTCGTGGGCTCCGAGAACGCGCACGTCGTGGCGGCGGCGGGCGAGGCGTTCGTCGCGTTCAAGTCGGCCCCGCACGCCAAACGCGTCGAGCCCGTCCGCCGCATCCTCGACGTTTTCGAATCGACGTGGAACCTGAAGGAGAGCCGTCGGGCAGAGGATCGCATCCAGACCGACGAGGCGAAGACCAACTGGGAGGTGTACGGGGCCTCGCTCAGGAAGGCCATCCAGGCGCTGTCGGGCCAGTCGCAGTTCACGCGCCCCCGCCAGTTCCGTGACTGGTGGAACGACCACAAGAAGGCGACGAACTGGTAGCGATCCGGTCACGGCGCCGGACGAGGGGGGGCGCGGGGGGGACGGGCGACTCGTGACGCGGTACGATCGCTCCCGTTCGAGCGAGCAGGACCGCCGCGGGACGCAAGTTCCGAGGAAAGTCCGGGCTCCACAGGGCAGGGTGGTGGGTAACGCCCACCGGGCGCAAGCCCAGGGACAGCGCAACAGAAAACAAACCGCCGATGGCCCCGGAACCGCAAGGAACCGGGGATCAGGCAAGGGTGAAACGGTGGGGTAAGAGCCCACCGCGAGGACGGCGACGCCCTCGGCACGGCAAGCCCCACCCGGAGAAAGACCACATAGGGACGGAACGGTCGGTCGCAAGACCGGCCGCACGGCGCGGCCCGCGCCGTCATGACGTCCGGGTAGGTCGTTGGAGGCCGTCGGCAACGACGGTCGTAGATCGATGGCGGTCGCGGCGCAAGCCGCACAGGACCCGGCTTACGGCTCGCTCGAACACTTTCTGCTTCGCCCGCCGATGCTCTCGCTGCGACCGTCCTGCTCGGCCTCGGCCCGCTCAACGGGTTCAGAACCCGCGTCGCGGGGCCTCGGCCTGCGCTTGACGGTCTCGCTTCGGCCTCGGCGGGCGCGCGAGAGCCTTAACGGATGGCTCCCCGGAGAGCGCGACCGCGATTCGGCGACGGGGCCCGAGTCCGGGGGGCTGCGTGCGTTTCGCAGGGACGAGGGCCCGTGCCATGATTCGCCCCCCGGAGGGTCCGCCGTGGCAGCACGTGACAAGAAGTCGTTCGCCGAACTCGCCGCCATCGCCCGGGAGATCCGTCGCGACGTGAT
>JANNRO010000046.1:0-2533 GCA_031401505.1 Planctomycetia bacterium | reverse complement strand
GGAATGTCGGTGAAACTGCCATTGCCGTACTCCCACGATCCGTTGCTCTTCTGCGTCGCGCAAAGCGACGTCCCGTGGCGGACCCAGATATCGGTGCCGACACGAATCCCCATCAGGCCTGCGGCGCGCAGTCCGAGGGCGGCGAACTGGGCCGTGGAAAGATTCGGCAACCTGTCGTCGAACGGCGCGGGCGTATCGAGAGACTCGTCGTTCGCCGCTCCCGGTGTCGCATACCCCCACCAATTCGATTTTCGATCGAGACCACGCGCCAACGCACTTGCGAAGCGGCGAGCGAGGCGCTCGTGGCCGGGTACGGTGGCGAGAAGCATGAGCGCGATCGAGCATTCGTAGACGTCTCGCTCGATCGCCTGCGCGCGCGCAGGATCCCGCACGAAGAGCCACTCCGTGGCCTTCTGGCAGGAATATCGAGCCGGTGGCGTCCCCGCGTGGCGAAGCGCGAGCGCGCAAAGCAGTGTGACGCCGGACGTCGGTGAGTAGGGCGCGTCGCCCTTGACCCGAGCAGCCGCCGAACCGAGGGACGCCTTCCAGTGTTCGTTGAACGCCCCATCCGCCTCTTGACGCCGAGTGAGAAACTGCACGCCCAAGTCGATCGCGTGATGGATTCGCCCGCGTAGCGCGTCGTCGGCGCCGACCGCCTTTAGTCGTCGTTCGGTCTCGTCGAAATCGGCGCGCGAGGGGCGCCAAGGAGACGCCGCAAAAAGGCCGAAAAGTACGAGCGATACGAGCCGAATGTGAAATTTCATGAGTCGCTGATTCGGGATTCTGGCGCATCCGGTGGTTCGCAATCCTACCTCGCACTCCGAACGGCTTCGGCCCCGCCGAGCCTGTCGTCGGCATCGATGGCGACGACGCCGCGTTGCGATTACCTCCGAAGAGCCCGATAGGATTGCAAATCCCAAGCGTGGCGGATCGCATCGCCACCGCCGTTCGCGGCCATGCCGAAGCGATCCGCACGGTCACGTCGCTGAGGGGCGGATGGCTCAGGCAGATGCACAGCGCCTCTTCGGACGCCCAACGCACGCCGCTCGTCGATTTCTCAGTGATGCCGAGGCGCGCCCCGGGGCTTTGCCATCAGAGCGGCGGCGGTCGCCGCTCGCGGATCACCGCCGTGATCAGCGCCCCGGCGCCCGTGAACGCGAGGGCGGCCGCGCAGGCCACGATGCCCTCAAGCGTCCCGTGCTTCATCGCACCGAAGAAGGCGAGGACTCCGAGCACGAGGAGAGCGAGGATCGTCAGAGCGCGCAGGTAGTCCATCGCCTTCTCCGGGACCGAGCGGGCTCGTCCGGCGGATTATACCCGCCGCCAGTCACCGGCGCGCGCGCTCCAGACGACTATCGGCGGGACCGACCGTCGGGCCTCTCTTTTACTTCTCCGACAGGTAGCCTCTCATCCGTGCGAGAGCCCACAGACGAGCATCAGTTCCTCGAGGCTGGGCTCGCGAATCTCCTCCCGTTGCTGGCGGCGCATGGGTTCTCGCGCGTCGACTCAGCGGGAGGGGTGTCCAGCGCCGGTCCGTTCGCGGCGGTGACCCTCCGACGTGGAACGATCGAGCTCGGGTTGATCGTCCGTGACAGGGTCCGGTTGGGATGCCCGAACTACTCGGCTGGCGGTGGCTACGTGGGTCACACCGAGGTGCTCAAGGCTCTGGACCCCGAGCGCAGGCCGGCGCTCGTCGAGGACGCCTGGTTCCACTTCAAGGCGACGGACGGCGGTGATCCGTTCGAGGCCCTTCTCGCCGATCTTTCCGAGGTCGTGTTGCCAGCGATCGCGAACGACGAGGAGCGTTTCCGCCGCATTTTGGCGGACGCGTTCAGGCGCCGAATGGCGAGTTGGGGAGTCCCTGGGTACGAAGGCCGCGGCGCGTAGGCGTCTCTCAGTGGACGCCACGCGACCACGCCCCCCAGCCCCATCGCGGGCGGCGCGGCAGCACCGCCATCGGTTGCCGTATCGGTTGCCGTTGCCCGCGGCGGCGCGCGCGTGCCGGAGCGCGAAAACGCGCGAGGCCTCGCCGAACTGCCGCGAACAAGAGTGGAGCCCCGTGAGAGATTCGAACTCACGACCCCCGCTTTACGAAGGTGGGACGCGCACCATCGGATTCGGCGGGCACGCACGTGGGAGCCGCGCAGCGGGGTCTGAACGGCGGCCTCAGCGGATCGGCCTGCTGCCTCCGCGAACCAGGTCTTCGAGCGCGCAGAGCGGGCGGAAGACGGAGAACACGACGGGATTCGCGTCGTTCTTCGCCCGACCTCGCCAATCGTGACGCACGTCGAGTCCCGGCTGGGTCTCCCTCACGATCCGTCCCTCTTCCTTGAGGTAATACTCAGACATCACGACAAACTTCCGCCATCGCGCCACGCCGTATGCCGCTCCATATAGGACGGCGAAACCGAGCGCCGCGATGGTGAGGCTACGGCGCAGGCTGCCCATCGTAGGGGATGCGAGACTCGCTCCACGCGATACCGTCCGATCGACCATGAATTCCTCGCCTGCCCGGGCCGTCCATCAACGTTGC
>JANNRO010000045.1:0-22046 GCA_031401505.1 Planctomycetia bacterium | reverse complement strand
CGCGACCCGAACCTGCAGCTGCCCTACCGCGTGAAGTTCGTCCGCACACCCGGCCGCGGCGTCCGTCTCGAGGTGGATGGCACGACCATCCTCGACGAGTTCGGCGAGGCCTACAAGTCGATCCGGCCGTCGGAGAGGCTGCAGATCCTGACGTACACGTCCTGTCTGATCGACGACCTCCAGTTCACGGGTCGCGTGTCGTTGCCGTGGCTCGAGAAGGAAACACTCCGGCTCTATCCCCCGAAGCCGGGCGCCGTGCCGCCGGGCGGGACGAAACCCAATTGACACGAACCAAGCGATCAAGGCCCCGTCGTGCGGAATCGCTCGGCGTCGCCCGCCCCAACCAAGCGTCCGTCGGCGACGTCGCCGCGCCGGTGTTCCGCCGGGCTTGGAACAATCGGCTCTCGCCGTGCGTTGTCCCGATTGGCAAGACGCTTGCTATTCCTCTTGCGGATCCGCGTGTCGAGTCGCCCGCCGACCGATGCCGTCCGACTTCCACGTGAACGACGCCTCCGACCCCGCCCTCGCCGCTTCCCGTGCCCGCCACGCCGGTGACGCGGCGAACGACGTCTATCTGGTCGTGCGCGGGCGCGGCGGGCTTCTCGACGGGGAGTTCGTGAAGGTGCCGCTCGGCACGACGGCGACGCTCGGACGCGGACGTCGTTGCGAGATCTCGCTCAAGAAGAGCGCGCGCTACCTCCTCTCGTCGGGGAGCGATCGCGCCGAGATCCGCGCGCGACTCGCCTATCGTTCGGTGTCGCGCCGTCACTGCTCGGTGACGTTCGTCGCGACGAACGTCGTCGAGATCGAGAACCACTCACCCAACGGCACCTACGTCGACGGGCGCACCGTGACGCGCGTCCGTCTCGACGACATCCAGCGCATCGCCCACGCGCTTCGGCTGGGTCGCAACGGCGACCTCTTCGACGTCGAGTACGGCAGCCTCGCGGCGCTACCCGAGGACTCGATTTCCGCCTGATCGTCCGCTTGCTCGCGTGAACGCATGCGCGGCGCGGCGACGGGAGCGACCGGGCGGCCCGACGCGGGCCCCGTGCGCCGATCGGCGACGGCACCGACGCCGCGCCTACACTCCGAACGTGGGCCTTCCTTTCGCCATCCACGCGCTGCTCGCGGGTTCGACGGCGCTCGTCGTGACTTGTGCGTTGTTTGGTTGGGGACGGCGGCGTGCCACGGTGCTCGCGGCCTACGGCGGCGCCCGCACCGCCGCCAACGCGCGACCGCCTTCGATCGAGTCCCCCGCGACGATCGCGTTCCTGGGCGACGTCCAGAAAGGCATCCGCGTGGTCGCGCGCCCGGTCGTCGCGGCGCTCGCGCGCGAGCAGGCACGGTTTCTCGTGAGCAGCGGCGATCTCGCGAGCCATGGTGAGGCGCCGTATCACGGGATCGTGGGCAGGGCCTTCGATCGGGCGGGCCTTTCGATTCCGTTCCTCGTGGCGGTGGGCAATCACGACGTGCAACCGTCGCGCGTGCGCGATCCGCTGCCCGGGCGGCGCCTCTTCGAGGCGGTGTGGGGACCGCGAAACTGGGTCGCCACAGTCGGACCGCTCGTGATTCTCGGATGTGACAACGGGGGCGAGTGGCTCGACGACGGGCAGCACGACTGGATGGAACGCGAACTCGGCGCCCGACCCGACCGTCCCTGGTTGCTCGTGATGCATCGATCGCCTCGCCATCCGTTGAAGGATGGGCATCCGGCCGAAGGGGGCACGGATCGCCTCTTCGCGCTCTTCCGGAGGAGACCGCCGGTCTGCGTCGTGTCGGGGCACCTCGAACACGACGCCGACGTCGTGATCGACGGTGTGCGCTACGTCGTCAATGCCGACGGCGGAGACGTTTCCGGCTCGCCGATGCGCGGACCGACGTCGTTTCGACTCCTGCTCGCCGACGTGGATGCCGTCGGACGGGTGTCCCTTCGCCGCATCGAGTTGCCTCGCCGTCGGGATCGGTCGGTCGCGCTCGACCAGTTCGCGGTGCGACTCTGGTCGGATTCGCGCCATGGGATCGGATGGCTCCTCGGTCGCGTCGGCGACGTGCTCGTCCGCCCCTTCGCCGGGCGCTGACTACCGCGCGACGGCGAGCACGCGCTGCACGCGATCGACGACGACGTCCACCTCGATCGACGTCATGCAGATCGGATCGGGGCACCGGCGCAGCGTGCAGGGCCGACATGGCACGGCGGCGTCGACCACGACCTCGGTCGCCGACTCGCGACCGCGCTCCGCGTGCGGACCATAGACCGCCGGATCCTTGGGGCCGAAGAGCGCGACGACGGGGACGCCTGCTCCGGCCGCGATGTGCAGCGGTCCCGTGTCCGCCGAGACGAACACGGCCACGCGCGAGATCAATTCGGCCAGCGAGTCGAGGTCGGGGGGCGAGAGCACGACGGCGGTGCCGTCCGAAGCCCGCGCGACATCGGCACCGATCGAATCCTCTCCCGGGCCGATGGTGACGACCGTGCGAAGCGAACTCTCGGCGAGGCGACGGGACAACCGTCCGAAGCGCTCGGCGGGCCAGCGTTTGAACGAGCCGAAGCCGCTCGTGCCGGGATGGAGTACGGCGAATCCGCGGGATGGCACGCCCGCCGTCGCGAGCGCCGCGTCGACCCATACCCGGGCTCGATCGGTGCGCGGGACCGGGGAGCGGACGAACTCCAGCGACCGGCGACCCACGGCCGCCGCGACGAGGGCGAGCCCACGTTCGACGTGGTGCGGGTCCGACCCCGCTGTGCGAACGTGCCGATTCGTCAGGAACCCGTTCCCCTCCCGCACTTCGCCGGTGGCGAAGCCGAAGCGGATGGGAGCACCCGAAAATAGGGACCAAAGTCCCGATTTCAGGTTTCCCTGGAAGTCGAGCGACGCGTCGTAGCGGGCTTTCCAAAGTCTGAGGAGCAAACGCGCGACGCCGAACGCGAGGGCCGGCCAGCGCCAAGGGCGTGCTCGGGCTGCGCGCCACCGGGCTCGGGGAACGACATGGACGTGATCGACGGCGCCGTGGTGTTCGATGAGCGCGGCGGCCCGATCTTCGACGATCCAGTCGATGCGGGCATCGGGTCGTTCGCGGCGCAGGGCCTCGACGGCCGGGAGTGCGTGGAGGACGTCGCCCAACGCGGAGAGTCGGACGACGAGGATTCGACGGCCCTGGCCGTGATCGGTCCGAGTTCGATTCGTGGCCGGAGGGGAATTCGACCGATCGTGCACAGGAGGGCACGGTGCTCCCACTTGCCTCGATCGTCAAGTCTGCCGAATCAGGGAGGCGTACGCCGGGTTTGAGATTCGGGAACGGATGCGTCCCGCCCGGCGTCGAAAGTTCGTGGTCCGTTCGTATGCTGGAAGGAGCGGTTCCCTCCGGGTTCGACCGACGCAGTGGCACCTCGACGGGAGGTCTTCTTGGGCTCGACTCGCTTCGATGACGTTCGATCCGGTTCGCGCGTGCGATTCGCCGCGCGTTCGTTGGTCGTCGCGCTCGGGTTGTCGTTCGGTTGGTCGTCCGGAGCAGACTCTCTCTTCGGATGGGCGACGGGGCCCGCGTCCGCCTCCGACGTGATGGCCGATGACGCGCCGCCGGTTCGACCCGCGAATCCGGTGCCGCTTCCGACGCCGGCCGTCACGTTGCCGCTCGATCGATTCTTCGCCGGCGCCGTCGTCGGACTCGACGGCACGAAAGTGCGACTCAAGTATGACTTCACGTCGCAGGACCAGAGCAAGGACTGGTTGCTCGGAGTGCCCTGGAACATCGCGAAGGACGCCGCGGACGGCATCTCGTTCGCCGACGGCCGCCTCGCCGTTCGAGGCAACGTGGGCGCGTACCATCGCGCCGAGTGGGAAAGCGATCTCGTCGTGACGTGCCGACTCATCCCCGACGGGGTCAAGGACATCGGCGGGTTCCTGCGTTCTCCCGACCAGCCGACCGACTACGTGAGTTACACGCTCGTCGAGACGTTCTTCCACGGTTGGGACAACAAGTCGGGCGGCGAGACGGGCATGATGAAATTCGGCAAGCAGTTCGCCGTCGGAAAGGGTGGCTACACCGGCTTTCGCTATCTCGCCATGCGCATCCTGAAGCCCGAGCCGGCCGCGAACAAGGCCGTGTCGTTTTCCTTCGGCCGCAAGGGCGAAGACCTCGTGATGGCGGTCGACGACATGAAGCAGGCGTCGGTCGAGCCCGGCAACGCACTGAAGTTGATCCAGCCGGGCTTCTACGCGGTTCACAGCAGCGTCGCCGTCGACGAAGTCGTCATCGAGGGCACGCTCTCCCCGCGCTACGTCGAGTTGAACCGGATCGCGCTGAAGACCGAGAAGCCGATCGTCGTCGAGGCGCCGGTCCCCGCGCCGGGGGTGGCGGCGCCGGCCGCCGCCGTCGACCCCGTCGTTTTGGCCCTGGTCGCCGCCTACGAGAAGGGCGGCAAGTCGGCCGTCGAACTCGTCAAGGTCGTGGGGGAAACGACGCGCGCCGACATCGACCGCCAGGCCCTCGTCGGGGCGTTGAAGGCCGGCCCGCATCGGGCGATCGGCGCCGTCACCGACCTCCTCTACAGTTCGGACGTCAAGACCCGGATGTACGGCATCGAGGTCGTCCGGGCGTTGGCAGGCAAGGACTACGGATACGACGCGAAGGCGGGCGAGAAGGCCCGATCGGCGGCGTTGAAGCGCCTCCAGGCCGACCTCCCGCTTCTCGCCAAGTCCCCGGGTTGGTAGGGCGAGCGATTTGCGGGACTCGACCCTTGTAAGGCACTTGGTTCGCGAGTTTCCGGGTGGGTAGGCTATACTCCCAGTCTGGCCCCCCCCTCGGGCGGGCGGTGAGGACGTTCGACATGAACACCATTCGCATTGTCTCCTTCGCGGCCGTCGTGACGCTCGCCTTCGCCCCTGTCGCGTTCGCCCCAGTCGCCGGCGCTCGGGGCGGCGGTCCCGGTGGTGGTGGCGGCGGAATGATGGGCGGCGGGTTCGGCGGCGGCGGGATGATGGGCGGCGGCTACGGCGGCGGTGGAGCTGGCAACCCTGGATCGGGATTCAATCCCTCCAACATGCCGGCCGGCATGAAGCACCTCCTGTCAAAGCACGGCGGGCAGGGCGAGCAGGCGCTGGCCGACCTCGAGGACCGCAAGAACCTGATCACCGAGCGTCGCAAGCGCCTCGCTGACGGCGACCGCGCCGTCAACCAGGAGTCGCGCCTCGCGGCCGATCGTTTGAACGCGGTCGCCAATCATATGGGTGACGACGTTCGCTAGGTTCGACGGCGAGCCGCTGCGTCGTTCGATCGGCGGGCCCGTCGGCACGACGGTCCGATCGCTGGATGAAGCGCGTGACGTCCGAGACCATCGGACCTTGAAAACGAGTGCGTCATGACGAGGCGATCGTTGGTTGGCGCGCTGGGCCTTTTGCTCGCGGTCGAGAGCGTGTTCGTCGGCACGGGCATCGCGTGGTCCGACGACGTGCCGCCCAAGCCCGCGTCCGACGCGCCGGGCGCCGCCCCCGTGGTCGCGCCCGTAGCCTCCGCCGCTGCCGCCGAAGCGAAGAAGTACTTCGAGTCGGGAGACGTGGCGCGTGAAGAGGGGCGATGGGAAGCGGCGGCCACCGCCTACTCGAAGTCGCTCGACGCCGACGAATCCAACTACCTCGCGCACCTGCGGTATCAGGAAGCGGTCATCGAGGCGGGCAGCGCCTCGCTCCTCGTCCAGAGCTACGACGAGCAGGTGAACGAGCACGGGGCGACCGACAAGTCGATGAAACTTCATCGGTTGCGGCTCGAACCGGCGTCCGCGCGCACTCCGGCGCTCTCCGCCATGCTGAAGGCCTCGCCCGGCGACGTCGCCGTGCTGCTCGAGTTGGGCCGGGCTCAGTTGGCGCTCGACGACGTCTCAGGCGCCAGGAAGTCCCTCGAGGCCGCCTACGCCGCGAAGTCCGACTTCGCCGACGTGCTCGCCCTCTCGGTGGAGGCGCTGCGCCGGGCGGGCGACGGCGCGGGCGCGCGCGCCCGG
Source organism: Planctomycetia bacterium (assembly GCA_031401505.1). Classification (GTDB taxonomy): domain Bacteria; phylum Planctomycetota; class PLA2; order PLA2; family JAEUHO01; genus JANNRO01. Next base: position 16,048 of record JANNRO010000045.1, on the reverse strand, counting down.
CTCGAGGCGATCCAGAAGGTCTCGCCGGAGAACTTCGAGTGCCTGCTCCGGCTCGCCCGCCTCGACCTCGCCGAGGGCAAGTTCGACAACGCGATGAAGCGCGCCGACGCCGTCCTCGGGATGCGCCCGACCTATCTCACCGCGTTCTTCGTCAAATCTGAGGCGGCCGCGCGCCTGGGGCGGATCGAGGACGCGCGCAACGCGCTCGACGCGATCCTGAAGAGCCGCCCCGACGATCCCGACGCGATCCTCGCGGTCGGTGACTTCGTCGCGAAGTCCGCGACGAAGGAGGGGCTCGAGAAGGCGATCGTGCTCTACAAGAAAGTGCTGACGATCAAGGGCGCGTCGCAACTGCGCGGCCAATACGGACTCGCATGGGCGTACGAGCGATCGAACCAGCTCGACCTTGCGGCGACCGCGTATCGCGAGGCCGGACTGCTCGCGCCCGGCGACGCCGCCGTCGTCAACTCGATCGGCGTGGTGTGCCTGAAGCAGAAGAAGTTCCAGGACGCGATCGTCCAGTTCAAGAAGGCCATCGACCTCGATCCGCTGGCCCCCGAGGCCTACGCCAACATGGGTGCGGTCGCCGACGAGCAGGCCGACTGGAACGAGGGCATCAAGTGGTACCTGACGGTCCTGAAGTTGAAGGGCCAGGAAAAGAACGTCCGCGCGCTGCTCAACTGCTCCTTCGACTACGAGGCCGTCGGCAACTACAAGAAGGCCGAAGACATGCTCGTCAAGGTCCGGGCGATCCGTCCCGACGACTCCGAGATCGCTACGTTCCTCGCCGACAACCAGAGTTTCCAGAAGAAGTGGAAGAGCGCGATCAAGATCTATCTCGAAGCGACGAAGCTCGACGAGAAGAACCGTTTCGCGTGGCGCGGGCTCGGCATCGCGTATGCGCAGGACGAACAGGAAGACAAGGCGATCGATGCGCTCGAGAAGGCCAAGGCGCTGAAGGCCGACGACGCGACGACGCTGGTCGTGCTCGGCGACACCTACCTCTCCAAGGGCGAACTCGAGAAGGCTCTCACGAACTTCGAGGCCTACGTGAAGGCGGGCGGGAGCAACGGCGACATCCCGGCGCTCATCGAACAGTTGAAGGCCCAGATCGACGCCAAGAAGAAGTGACGCGGTCGCGAAAGGGACGATCCCTCCGCCCCGCCGGTACCTTGTCCGGATCGTGAACTCGACGGCGCCCACGACGGAATTCCGGCACCTGTACGGCGTCCCCGAGTCGATTCGCATGCGGGTGGACGAGCGCGAGGTGCTCGCGTGGGTCGACGGTGCCGAGGACGCCGTACGCACGGTCTCCGCCGACCCCGACGGCCTGCCGATCGCGCCCGCACGTGGGCGAGGGGCGCTGCGCCGATTCGAGGCGGCGACGGGCCCGGTGTTCGTTCGCGAGTATCGGAAAGGGGGGATGCTTCGTCACGTGCGGGGACGGCGGTTTCGAGGGCGACTGCGTCCGCTCGACGAACTGGTGCTCCTGCGTCGCCTGCTCGCGGCGCGAGTCCCGGTGCCCGAGGCGCTCGGGGCGGTCGTCACGTTCGGAGCCTTCGGCTGGCGGGGATTCCTGCTGACGAGGGAGGTCGAATCGGCGATCGACCTGGAGGCTTTCCTCTACGACCCCGCGCGGCTGCCGGTCGTCTACCTCCGCGAGGCGCTCGCCGACGCGGGACGCGCGGTACGCCGCCTCCACGACGCGGGCGTCGCCCACGCCGACCTCCATCCGAAGAATCTTCTGCTGGCCGGGCGGACCGGCGAGATCCTCCTCATCGATCTCGACCGGGCGAGGGCCTACGATGGCGAGTTGCCCGACGAAGAACGCATCGGCAATCTCGTCCGATTGGGGCGCTCGATCGAGAAGCACCGCTTGAAGGGCATGCGCGTCGGGCGTCGCGAGGCGCTCCGGTTCCTTTCGGGGTACGCCGGCGACCCGGTCGAGGGGGCACGGCTGCTCGAGCGCGTCCGCAAGTCGCTGCTGGAAGGGCTCTCGTGGCACAGGTTCTGGTGGAAACTCTCCGGGCAACTGCGTCACCGCGTGCCGTCCGACGACGGATCGCCTCGCGCACCGATCGCCGCGCCCATGAATTCCAACGTCCCGTGAAAATTTCCGCGGTCATCATCGCGAAGGACGAGGCCCGGCACATCGTCGCGTGCGTCCAGAGCGTGGCGTTCTGCGACGAGGTGCTCGTCGTCGACTCGGGTTCGACCGACGCGACCCCGGCGCTCGCGCGGGGCGCCGGGGCGAGGGTCGTCGAGACCGATTGGCCGGGATACGTCGCACAGAAGAACCGCGCCGCCTCGCTCGCGGCGAACGACTGGGTGCTCTCGCTCGACGCCGACGAGCGCGTCGACGCGCCGCTCGCGCAGGCGATCGAGGCGCTGCGTCGAGGGTCCGAACCGAGCGCCGCGGCGTTCGAAGTGCGACGACACACGTACTACCTCGGGCGCTGGATCGATCACGGTGGCTGGTACCCGGAGTGGCGTGCGCGGCTGTTCGATCGTCGGCGCGCGACCTGGGGCGGGGTCGACCCGCACGATCGCGTGGAGGCGAACGGCCCCGTCGAGCGCATCGCGTCGGGCGACCTCGAGCACCGTACCTACGGTTCGATCGCCGAGCACGTGAACCAGATCAACCGCTTCACCACGATCGCGGCGCGCGAAAAACTCGCGCGAGGGCGCCGCTCGAGCCTCTTCGCGATGCTCTTCCATCCGGTGTGGTGCTTCTTCCGGATGTACGTGCTGCGAGCGGGTTTCCTCGACGGTCGCGCGGGGTTCGTGATCGCGCGGCTGTCGGCTCACTACGTGTTCCTGAAGTACGCCAAGGTCTGGGAAGGCACCGGCTACGACGGCGGAGACCCGCCCGGTGCGTGACACGCGGCGTTTCCAAGCGGCGGGCTTCCGGCTGGTTGCCGCCGACCTCGCGGAGGGGCCGACGCGATCGCACCTCCTGCCCGACCCGTCCGCCGTCGCGGCCCGCGGACAGCCGATCCACGCGAATCTCTACCGGTCCGCGTCGAGGGTCGAAGTGCCCGGGCTCGGTCCGCTGCTGCTGAAGGTCCATCGACCGTGCGGGCTCGCCGACGGCGTTCGGGCGGCGCTGCGCGCGAGTCGGGCGCGGATGGAGTGGGACGCCGCCCGCTACCTCGAGGGTTCGGGTGTGCCGACTCCGGAGCCCCTCGTGCTCGCCGAGCGCCGCCGCGGTCTCGTGCTGGTCGAGGCGGCCACGGGCACGCGCTTCCTCACCGCCCGCGAGACGTTCGAGCCGGCGCTTCGGGCGCAACCCGTCGCGAAGGCGCACGTTCTGCTCGCGCGCGCGGCGCGCTGGATTCGCTCGATGCACGATCGCGGGATCTCGCACGGCGATCTCCACAGCGGCAACGTCCTCGTCGGTCCCGGTCCGGGCGACCGGGCCGAGATCCACGTCGTCGATCTCCACACGGTTCGCACCGCGCGAGCCGTGACGCGGAGGCGGCGCGAGACCCAGCTGGCTCGTTGGCTCCATTCCCTGATCGCGGTGACGGGTCCCGCGGGCCGTCTGCGTTCGATTCGTGCGTACCTGGGCGAGGGAGTGCCCCGGATCGTCCTCGCTCGGGCTCGTGCGCGCATCGAGCGCCTCGTGCGACGGCGCGAGCGAGTTCGCGTGAGATCCCGCTCGCGACGCTGCTTCGAGGAGAGCGGCACGTTCACGCGCGACTTGGGGGCCGACTCGGGTCGCCGCCGACGTGACGTTTCGCTCTCGTCGATCGCGACGGCGCTCGCGGCTCACGACCGCGCGATCGGCGAGCGGGCGCCTTCGCTGTTGAAGGCCGGTCCGAAGAGCGCCGTGACGAGGACGGCTCTCGCGGTCGTCAAGGAGCGGCTCGAACCGACGATCGTCCGCCGTCTCGAGCGACTGTGTCTTCCGCGCCGCTTGAGGCGCGGATACGAGAACGCCCATGGTCTCGAGGTCCGAGGCGTCGCGACGGCGACGCCGTTGGCCTTCGTCCGCCGCGGCCTACGGACGTTCACCCTCTATCGGGATCTCGCCGCGTTCCCGCGACTGGACCATCGCGTGCGCGATGCGCTCCGCCACGGCGAGTGGGGCCGTCGTCGCCAGCGCGAGGTCGGCGACGCACTCGCCGACGCCGCCGCGCGCATCCACCGCCTCGGCATCTGGCATGGCGACTGGAAGGCGTGCAATTTCCTGATCGAAGAGCGCGGCCGCGCGATCGTCTTTCACCTGATCGACACCGATCGCGTCCGCTTCCGACGCGCCGTCACGTTCGGGCAGCGGATGCGGAATCTGGCCCAGCTGTCCGCGTCCGTACCGCAGATCGTTTCGCGAACGGCGCGACTGCGGTGGTTTCGTCGCTATGCGCGAGGGACCGCCCTCGGCGCTCCGGACGAGGAGCGCGAGGCGCTCGCCCGCGTCGCGCGGCTGGTCTCCCGAAAGATCGTCGTCGTGGACGAGCCCATCGAGTGAAACTCCTCTGGATCCTCGCGAACTGGAAGCGCACGGGCCCGCTCGAGCCGAGCCTCGATCTCGCGGCGGCGTTCGCCCGTCGCGGTCACGAGGTGCTCGTGGCGACCGGACGCCCAGAGGGCCGGGCGCCCGACGATGCCGGCGAGGCGGCCGAGGTGCGCGGGTTGACACGCCTCCACGCGGGCCTGCTCCTCTCCAAGCACGTCCGGCGGCTCGCCAATCGCCGCGACGCGAAGATCCTCGCGAGACAACTTCGTTCCCGGCCGCCCGACGCGGTCATCAGCACGATTCGCAACGACCACCGAATTCTCCGCCGCGCGATCGCGAAGTCGGGGTTGCCCGTCCCGCTCGTACGGCTCTGGTTCGACGACGGGACCGTCGCCCCGTCGAAGGAAGAGGCCCGACTGCTCGCGTCCGCCGATCGCGTCGCGGTCTTCGGACGTGGGCCCGCGCGCGTGCTCGAGGGGCTCGGCGTGTCGAACTCGCGCATCGTGACGCTGGCACCGCCGCTTCCTCTCGAACGCATCCGTCGTGCGGCGTCGGCGATCGAGCCGGCCCGCGCCCGCTTCGCGCCGCCCGGCGGCGGAGCATTGATGGGGCTCGTGGCGCGCGTGCAACCGCACCGCCGGTTCGAGTTGCTCTGGGACGCGCTTCGCCTCGTCAAGGCAAACGGGACCCGCGTCCGAGTGCTCGTCATCGGGCGGGGGACCCGCTTCGAGGAGGTGGCGGCCGAGCCGGTGCGGCGGCTCGGACTCGAGGACGTCGTGACGCCCGCCGGCTACCTTCGCGGCGTCGAGTACGCGTCCACGTTGGGCGCGCTCGACGCGCAGCTCTTTCTCGTTCCGGGCAGCGATCCGACCTGCCGCGCGTTGCGCGAGGGGATGGCGCTCGGGGTGCCGAGCATCACGACGAGGCGCGGGCTGCTCCCCGATCTGGTCGGCGACGGCGAGACGGGTCTGCTCGTCGACGAGACGCCTGAGAGCCTCGCGGCCGCCATCGAACGCCTCGCGACCGACCGGGCGCTGCGCGCGCGATGCAGCCGGGGCGCGGCCGCGCGCGCGCAGTCCTTCGACGTCGATCAGGTGGCGCTGGCGCTCGAGGTCGCGATCGCGGCGCGGTAGACGTCGAGCGTCGCGGCCGCGGTGCGCGACCAGGGGAACTCGGCGGCGCGAGCGAGCCCCCGCTCGACTTCCGCGCGACGCGCGTCGTCGTCCTCGACGAGCCGTCGGCAGGCGTCCTCCAGATCGTCGAAGGCGTCGGGGCCGAACGCGTAGGCGCCGGGCCCCGCGACCTCGGGCAGCGACCCGCGATCGGAGACGACGACCGGACAGCCGCAGGCCATCGCCTCGATGACGGGCATGCCGAAGCCTTCGTCTCGACTCGGGAAGAGGAACAGCGACGCGGCCGAGTAGAGAGCGGGCAGGTCGATCGCGTCGGTGTAGCCGAGCAGGTTCACGCGATCGACGGCGCCCGTTTCCTTGATCAGCGCCGGGAGCCGGCCTTCGGGGTAGCCGTCGGAGCCGGCGATCACGAGCGAGAGGTCGTCGTTTCGCGCCGCGAGACGAGCGAAGACGGTCACGATCGATTCTAGGTTCTTTCTCGGTTGCGCCAGTCCGACGAACAGGAGGTAGGGGCGTCGCACGCCCAGCCGCGCGAGGACCGTCGTCGCGACGTCGTCCTCGACCCGGTGGAAACTCGCGTCGACGCCGAGCGGCGTCACGGCGATGCGGTCGGCGGGCACGTGGAGCATCGTCTCCACGTCGTGCGCCGTCGCGGCCGAAGGCACGATGATCCGCGTGGCGCGCGCGGCCGTCTCGGCGTGACGACGCCATTTGACGGCGCGAAACGACGCGTCGGACCATGCGTCGGTCTTCAACGAGAAGAGATCGTGGATCGTCACGACCTGCGGGGATCGGCCGCCGACGAGGCGCTCGTCGGGGCCGTGGGCGACGTCGGCCGCTCCGAGGCGAAGCGACGGCCAGGAACTCGGAAACCAACGTATCGAGACGCGATGCGCGGCCGACGGGGGCGGCTTCCACGCATGCGCCCGGCGGCGCCAACGCCCGAGTCGGATGCCGAGCGTCAGTTCGAGCGTGGGGTCGGCTTCGAGCAGCGCCTCGGACAACCGCGCGACGTAGTGCCCGACTCCCGTACGCCGGGGCTTCGCCGCCGCGCTCGCGTCAAGGACGACCCTCATGACCCTGCCCTCACGCGGGAGCCGCCGATGGAGCCGCGTCCCCGTCCTCGTCGACCGGCGGCCTCGCGGGCCCCGCGCCGAGGTTCTGCATGGCGCACAGCCGCGCATAGAGCCCGCCCCGCGCGAGCATCTCGTCGTGCGTGCCCCGGTCGACGATGCGGCCCTCGTCGAGCACGACGATGCAATCGGCGGCCTTGACGGTCGAGAGCCGGTGGGCCACGACGAGCGTCGTGCGGCCCGCGCGGAGCCGATCGAGCGCCTCCTGGACCGCGCGCTCGCTTGCAGCGTCGAGACTCGCGGTCGCTTCGTCGAGCACCAACAGCTGCGGGTCGCGGATCAGCGCGCGCGCGATCGTGATGCGCTGGCGTTGCCCACCCGACAGACGCGCACCGCGCTCGCCCACTTCGCTCGCGTACCCCTTCGGGAGCGACGCGATGTGGTCGTGGATCGATGCCGCCTTCGCCGCCGCTTCGACCTCCGCGTCGGTCGCGCCGGGGCGACCCTGGCGGATGTTCTCGCCGATCGACGTGTGGAAGAGGAACGGGTCCTGGGTCACGACCGCCGTGCCGTCGAGGTACGAAGTCCGGCGAAACGACGACAGCGTCCGCCCGTCGATCGTGATGCGGCCGGCCGTCGGCTCGTAAAAGCGCAGGAGGAGGTCGCAGATCGTCGACTTGCCCGCGCCCGAGGGGCCCACGAGCGCGACCGTCGCGCCGCGGGGAATCTCGAAGGAGATGTCGGACACGACCGGCATGCCCGGCTGGTACGCGAAACCGACGCCCTCGAACCGCACGGCATCGCGAATGCCCGGGAACGGTGTCGCGTCGATCGGATCGGGAACGGGCGGCGGAAGATCGAGGATCTCGAAAACCCGATCGACGCTCGCCATCGCGTCGTTGGCTCCGTTCAGGTCCTTGATCAGCCGCTTCGCGGGCTTGTAGAGGTTGCCGATCTGCACGAGAAACAGCAGCAGCGCGGTGGGCTTCATCGGCAGCAGGCTGCGCAAGACGGCGTAGGAGCCGCCCACCGACAACAGCATCACCGTGAGGTTGTTCAGGAACTCCGAGATCGCGTCGGATGCCGACTTCGTCCGCTGCACCTTGATGCTGCGTCGATAGACCTCTTCGTCGGCCTCGCGGAACTCGGCGACCTTTCGGTCCTCGCTGCGGAAGGCCTTGACCGTCCGGATGCCCGACACGATCTGGAGCAGTACTTCGACGCGATGCGCGCTCCCCGACTGCCGCTGTTGCGACTGCTTGCGGACCTTCTTCGTGTAGCGACGCAGGGGAATGAACGCCAGGAGACCGATGACGCAGATCACGGTCAGCTCGCCGGAAAGGGCCGCGAGCATCACGAGTCCGAAGACGATGTTGAAGACGCCCTCGGGCAGGCTGCCGAGCACCAGTTTCAACCCGCCCGCGAACCCATGGACGTCGTCGAGCACGCGCTGGACGACGTCCCCCCGATGCGCGCCGTCGAAGAACGTCATGGGCTGGTGGAGAAGCTTCGCGCAGAGGCTTCGCCGCACGTCCATCAGGATGCGCAGCCGCATCATCTCGTTGACGAAATCCTCGAAGTACGCGGCGAGCGACATCACGACGAGGAAGCCGATGAACAGGATCAGCACCGTGTACAGCGTGGCGAACTTGTCGCGCTGGATCTTGAGCCCCTTCGCATGCTCGGCTTCCGACAAGGGGCCCTTGAAACTCTTCTCGAGCCACGAATCGGGGACCCACGCCACCGTCATCGAGTTGCACGCGTCGATGGTCTGATCGAACGCACCGAGCAGCCATCCGGCCTTCGACTTCGCCACTTTCAGCACGCCGCCGATCGACTCCTGTTCGACGTCGGTCGACGGTTCGGTGGCCTTCGCGCTCTGCAGTCTCGCCGTGTCGTCGACGCCGAAGACGCGGGTCATGATCGGGTAGAGGAGAAGCAGGCGGGCGTTGCTCGCGGCCGCCTGGAACATGATGAGCGCGATCGAGAGCATGACGAGCCGCTTGTGCGGACTCGCGAACGGCAACACCCTCCGAAGCTGGCCCCAAAAGCCGGACGGTTCGGCGGCGGTGGGGGGCGTGGGGTCGGGCACGGCGAAGTCGGCAGCGTAACGGGGCCCGGGCCCCGGAGCGATCGAACGGCGGACGGGACCGGCGTCCGACGCTCGGCTTTCTCGGGTTCGCCTTGACCGCCGGAGCGATCGCCGGTATCCCGGACCGGGTACTACCACCTTGGAGGAATCGCCCATGGCGCATCGACCCGAGGATGTTCGCAACGTGGCCCTCGTCGGGCCCGGCGGCAGCGGGAAGACGACGCTCGTCGAGACGGCGCTCTTCCTTGCGAAGGCCACGTCGAGGAAGGGCACGATCGAGGAGGGGAACACCGTCACCGACTTCGATCCCGACGAACGCGCGCGCAAGCATTCGTTGACGACGTCGGCGGTCCATCTGCCGTGGAGCGCCACCCGCATCCAACTCCTCGACACCCCGGGTGCGATGGACTTCGCGGGCGCCCCGGCCGCCGCGATGGCTGCCGTCGAGACGGTCGCGATCGCGCTGCCCGCCCATGACGGCGTCGGCGTGACCGCACGGCGACGGTTCGTCGAGGCCGGCGCGCTGGGCCTCGTGCGCGTCGTCGTGCTGACGAAGATCGACCAGGACCACATCGACGAGGATCGGTTGACCGCTTCGCTGCGCGACAACTTCGGCGACCACGTCATCCCGCTCAACTTCCCCGACGTCTTCGGGCCCGGCGTCACGCGCATCTACAACGTCTTCGCCGACAACCTTCCCGACGCCGAGAAGAAGCGCGCGATGGCGCTTCGCAAGCTGGTGACCGAGGCCGTCGTGGAGTGCGACGACCAGCTCCTCGAGAAGTACCTGTCCGACGGGCACGTCAGTCGTGAGGAACTCTTCCACGCGTTTCCGAAGGCGATCCGCGAGGGCCACATCGTTCCCGTGCTCCACACGACGTCGAAGAAGGAACTGGGTGTGCGGCAGTTCCTCGACTTCATCGCGCACGAGACGCCGTCGCCGTGGGAGGGCGTCGTGCGCCCCGCGAAGACCCCCGCGGGCGAGCCCGTGCGCCTTCCGCCCAAGGGCCCCTTCGCGGCGCAGGTCTTCCAGATCGTGAACGACGCCCACGTCGGCAAGCTCGCGATCCTGCGCGTCTTCGCGGGCACGCTCGCGAGCAAGGGCACCGTGACGCTCGCGCGCACGGGCAACGTCGAGCGCGTCGGCGATTTCCTCGAGATCCAGGGCAAGGACTGGAAGGCCGTTCCTTCGGTCGCGGCGGGCGACATCGTCGCCGTCGCCAAGGTCGACGAACTCCGCGTCGGCGACACGATCACCGACGCGGGGGCGAATTTCGCGTTCGACAGGATTTCGTTCCCGCGTCCGATGGTGACGCTCGCGGTCGCTCCCAGGAACCGGGCCGACGAAGCAAAGCTCGTTCCCGAACTCCACAAACTGATGGAGGCCGACCCGACGTTCGTCGCCGAACGCGACGTCAACACGGGCGAATTCGTCGCGAGGGGCCTGTCGGCGCTGCACCTGACCGTCACGCTCGCGCGACTGGCGCGCAAGAAGGTGGAAGTGGTCACCCAGTCGCCGCGCGTCGCCTACCGCGAGACGGTTGCGGCGAAGGGAGCCGGCGAGTTCCGCCACAAGAAGCAGTCCGGTGGTCGCGGACAGTTCGCCGAGGTCCACTTGAGACTCGAGCCGCTGCCCCGGGGCGAGGGCTTCGAGTTCGTGGACGCCATCGTGGGCGGGACGATTCCGAGACAATTCGTGCCCGCGGTCGAGAAGGGCGTGCGCGACTCGCTCGCCGACGGCGTGATCGCGGGCTTTCCCGTGACCGATCTCCGGGCGATCGTCCACTTCGGGAAGTTCCACGACGTGGACAGCGACGAGCACTCGTTCAAACTCGCGGCCGCACACGCGTTCCGCGCCGCCGTCGAGGCGAGTCAGCCGATTCTCCTCGAACCGATTCTCGACGTCGCGATCGACGTCCCGTCGCGCTTCATGGGCGACATCTCGGGCGATCTGAACGCGAGGCGGGGGCGCATCGTCGGCGTCGAGACGACCGGCGACCACACCACGATCCGCGCGCACGTCCCGATGCCCGAGATGCTCGAGTACAGCACCGAACTCCGCTCGATCACGGCGGGCGAGGGCGAGTTCCGCGCCGAGATCGCGCACTACGACCGCGTGCCGTCGCCGCTCGACGAACCGGTCATCGCGAAGCACCGAGCGGCGCGGGTCGCGGCGCCGCACTGACGCGCGGACGTCATGTGGTCGGACGCGGGTCCCGCCGTCGGATCGATTCGAGCACGGGACCGCCGTCGGAGTGGTGATTCCGGCCGCCGGGCGGCGTATCGTACGACCTCGTGCGTCCCCGTCGCTTCGCCCTCCTCGCCGTGCTCACCGCCTTGGCCTCGACATGGTCCGCCGGTGCAGTCCGTCCGATCCGGGCCGACGAGCCGGAGCCCGTCGACGTGCTCGCCAAGGAGGCCGAGTCGCTGTTCTCGGCGTTGAAGAGCGATTCGTTCCAGGCGCGCGAGGTCGCGCGCGCGCGGCTGGCCGTGCTCGCGCCGCGCATCCGCAGCCGGCTCGAAGCGCGTCGCGACGACGCCGACCCCGAGGTCCGGCGAATCGTGCTCGGCCTCCTGGCCGGGCTCGGGATCTCGGCGGAGCCGGCCCCGGCATCGGCCCGGCTCTCGAGCGCCGATCTGGTCACCGTTCACGCCGAGGGCACGCTCTCCGAAGTGCTCGCGCGGCTCGACGTCGTCGCCGAGGGACGAATTCGCCTGCCTCCGTCGTCGACCGAGGTGCACGCGAAGATCGACGCCGAGGGCTTGCCCTATTTTCAAGTACTCGATTCGCTGCTCGCGGCCGCGCGGCTCGAACTCTCCGACGGGTTCGACGGCGCGGGACAGGCGATGGCGGCTGCGTGCGATCCGTCGGCCCCTTCGCCGGTCGCCTACGCCGGCCCGTTCCGTCTCGACGTCGAGAGCGTCTCGACGACGAGGCTGTTCCGCGGAGCCGGACGAAGCCGCATCACGCTGCTGCTTCGCCTGCTCTGGTCTCCCACGGTCCAGGTGGTTACGTACGCCGCGCCGACGTCGGTCTTGGCGAACGACTCGAAGGGATCGCCGATGACGGCGACCGATCAGGGCAATCTGATCCGCTCCACCGACGCGTCGAGACTCGCGGCGTCGTTCACAGTGAGTTTCGAGCCGTCGAGTGACGTGCCGCCCGACCGGATCGACCGTCTCGAGGTGGGCGTCCGGCTGCGGATCCGCCGGGGGAAGTCGAGCGTCGTGTTCGACCACCCGCTGGCAGCGACGTTTCCTGCGAAGGCCGCGCTTTCCTTGTCGCTCGCGGGCTCGGACGCCCCGACGCCCGCCGACGTGACGCTCGAGCAGTTCGGCGCCGACCCCGATCGAACGGGATGGTGGATCGGCGCGGTGTCGGCCCGGTTGCCTCTCGGCGTTGCAACCGAGGGCTTTTCGGCCGCGCTGGAGTCGTCGGACGGCTCGAGGCGCCCGATGTCCGAGCGTGCGAGTCGGATCACCGGGTCCGACGGATCGGTTCGATTGACGCTCCGGGCCCTTCCGCTGGCGCAGGGGGCGGAGGCGCGCGCCGTCCGAGCCAGTTGCTACGCGCGCGAAGAGGAACTCCCCATCTCGTTCGTCCTGACCGGCATCCCGCTGCGATAGCCGACGACGTGGCGCTGGACGCGGGGTGTCGAGCGAGTACCCTACCCTCCGAGGGACGGACCTTCGGGTCCTCCCCCGCCCGGAGAGCCCCATGCGAACCGTCTGTACCGTTCTCGCCGCTTCGGCATTGGCCGTGCTGGCCGCGTTGCCCGCCGCCGCCAAGACCGATTCCAAGAAGAAGGATGGACCGGCCGTTCGTTGGTCGCATTCCTACGCCGCGGCATTGGAAGAGGCGAAGTTGCGGGGTTGTGTCGTCTTCGCGACGTTTCACGCCGAGCATTGAGGCTCCTGCGTCGCCCAGCACCGGTCGGTGCTCGAGAACGAGGAGTTTGCGACCTGGACGAACGAGAACTGTCTCTGCGTCGTGGGCCATGACGGAGCCACCGGCGGAAAGGACGACCACAAGCCCGCCGAAGAGACCGACCCCAAGACGAAGGAGAAACGCTCGGTCTGCCCGCTCTATCACGGGCTCACGTGCGACGAACACAAGCAGGTCAAGGCCGACGCGCTCAATCCCAAGGACGGCAACCCGAAGATCGACTTCCCGAACACCGTGCCGCATACGTGGATGATCGGCCCGGGCGGGGTCGTCGAGCGGATGGACCAGAAGGCCGCCGGATTGACCAAGACCGCCATCGAGGCTTTGGTCGCGTTCCAGGCCGGTTACCCCGACAAGCCCGTGCCGTCGAAGAAGTTCGAGGCCTACAAGAAATTGTTCGCCGACGCCGACAAGGCGATCGAGGCGATGAAGTGGAAAGACGCGCTCTCCGCGTACGCGAAGATCGACGCCGACGGCAAGAAACTGTCTCCCGGCCTCGTCGAGAAGGTGAAGACGTCGGTCGAGGCGTTGAACGAGAAGGTGAAGGCTAGGTTCGAAGAGTTGAAGTCGGGCGATGGCGACGATGCAGCGAAGTTGAAGGTGGTCCGGGCGCTTCGCGCCGACGTCTCGGCGAAGCTATCCTCGGGCACGCTTGGCGCTCTCGTCGAGATCGATGCGTGGATCAAGGACACGGCCGCGGCCGCTGCTGCGTTGGCGGGGATGAAGTAGCGCTCTCGCTGATCGCCGTTCGGCCAGATCGGAGGCAGGCGTCGGACGCCGGTCCCGCACTCCGTTCGATCGGCGCCACGGACCCGGCATTCGGTCGCCGTCCGATCCGGAGTTCACGGCCCGGATGGTATCGTTCCGGGCGTCGCCGCGGGGCTCTCCCCGGCCTTGGAACTTCGCCCATGGGACGTCGTACGAGCGGTCGCGCATGGATCGGTCTCGCCGCGTTGCTCGTCCTCGCCGCGGGGCCGGTGTCGGCGAAGGATTCGGCGCCGTCGAAGGCCGATCCCAAGGCCGCAGCGGCGCCCGTTCTGCGTTGGGCGCACACCTACGCGGACGCGCTGGCCGAAGCGCGTGAGCGCGGCTGCGTCGTGTTCGCCACGTTCCACGGCGACGGTTGAAAGCACTGCGTCGATCAACACCGGTCGGTGTTCGAACATGCGGAATTCGTGACGTGGGCCAACGAGCACGTCGTCATGCTCGTGGGGCATCCCAAGGGCTCGCACAAGTCGGTTGATGTCGTCAAACCCGCCAAGGGCGAGCCGAACAAGACCTGCTCCGTGTACCCGGGCATCGCGTGCGAAGAACACGAACGGGTCTTCGCCGATGCCACGGGCAAGGGCGGCGACTCGAAGGACACCGATTCCAAGGGCGACAAGCCGAAGACGAAGCCAAAGCCCAAGAAGGACGACGACGCGAAGCCGCCCCCGAAGCTCGAGGTCAAGGGCTTCCCGACGACGTACATCATCAATCCGGACGGAGCGTTCGAAGTGATGCGGGGCGATCGTGAGCCCGAGTCGTGCCGTTCGGTGCTCGAAGAGGCGCAAAAAAAGGTCGACGAGCATCCGTTGACGCTCACGGCGTGGCAGGACGTACGCAAACTCCTCGTCACGGCCGAGAAGGCGTTCAAGGCCTCCACGTGGAAGGCCGCCTACGCGGCCTATCAGAAGATCGACACGGCCTGCGCGGGCACGCCTCCCAAGTCGCTCGCCGAGTCGTTGAAGCCGCGCCTCGACGCGATCGACGCGAAGATCGCGGCTCGCATGGCCGACATCGACAAGGGTCCCGGCGACGACGCGGTGAAGACCAAACTGCGCAAGGCGTTGCGCGCCGACTATCCGGGCGCGATGTCGACGCCGCTCGCGGCGCTCGTCGCTCTCGACGTGGCGCTCGGTGAGACCCCGGCGCCGGCCGCGGCCCCGGCCGCGGGCGACACCGAGCCCGGGCCCGCGCCCACGCCCACGCCCACGCCCACGAAGTAGGGGGGCGGCGGGCGCCTCTTTACGCGCGCGGCTTGGCGTGCGCCGCTGCGCGGGCCATCGCCGGCGGGCCGCCTTTCGGGCGGATTCGCATTCGGTTCGCATGTCGATTCCCAGGAGCCGACGGGGAAACGGACGAAGGCGGTGGCCGCATTCGAAAGGAGGGCTAGGTTCCCTGCGTGCGGTTGAGAAAGCCGTACGAAGTCGGGGGGCGGGAGGGTCCCGCGTCCCAAGGAGTCGGTTGCCATGTCCCACCTCCCTGCGGCGAAACCCTCGCTCCGGCGCGGATCGATGGGATTGGGCGCGCTCGCGTCGCGTGCGCCCGACGACGGTTCGATGGACGGCGTCTGGTCGTGGGTCTTCCACCTCGATCGCCTCGCGCAGGCCGGCGTGATGGCCGGTGGCCTCGCGCATGACGCGCGCAATCTGCTCGCAGGCATCTCGGGGACGTGCGAATTGGCATTGCTGCGGGGAGAGACCGGCGACTCGCGCGAGACGCTGAACCGCATCAATTCACTCGCGCTCCAGGCCGCCGAGGCGATGAGTGTGTTCCTGACGTTCGCGCGGCGCAGCGACGTGGTCCCGCGGCCGTGCCGCGTTGCCGACGTCGCCGAAGACGCGCTGAAGGTCCTGGAGCCGACGATCCGCAAGGGTCGCGCCATCGTGACCCTCGACGTCGAACCGCGCCTGCGGGTGCACGGCGAGCGCACGCTCCTCCTCCAGGCGCTGGTCAACCTCGTGTTGAACGCCTTGAAGGCGATCGGCGAGGGCGAGGGCCAGGTGACCATCCGCGCCCGCAGCGAGGGAGACAGTTCGGTCATCGAGGTGGCGGACGACGGTCCGGGCATCCCCGCCGACGTCCTCCCGCGGCTGTTTCGCCCATTCGGCACCGGTTCGTCCGACGGCGAGGGAACGGGGCTCGGCCTCTTCATCACGCGTCGGATTCTCGAGCAGCAGGGGGGATCCATCGACGTGGAGAGCACCGTCGGTGTCGGTTCCACGTTTCGAATTCACCTGCGCGCCGTCTGCGCGCACGAGAGTTCGGTCATGGGAAGGGAGATGCCGCGATGAGCGTCGAGCCTCGCGACTGCTTTGAACCTGTCCGGCCCGGGGCCATGACGAACGCCGTGCTCGTCCTCGATACGCGGGGCACGAACCGGCGCCTCGGACTGCGCAGCTTCGGCGAAGAGGAGCGACGTCTCCTCTTCCGCTCGTCGAACGCCCATATCGAGATCCGCGTGCCCGTGATGGGCGAGGGCGGCGACGACGATCCGTGGCTCCTCGGGCAGTACGTGCCGCTGCGTCCGGACGAGGCTTCGACGGCTCGCGGCGTTCGGATCACGTTGCGCGACGACTCCGG